>NZ_JASGBV010000128.1:0-4767 GCF_030053245.1 Stenotrophomonas sp. RS-48 | reverse complement strand
CCAGCAGCGTGGTCGCGTTGTCCGCCAGTTCCGCCCAGGGCCCACTGCGATCGGCCGCGGCAAAGCGCCGGCAGCACGGCACCCTTGTACTTGGTCTCGATGAACGCCTTCACCTGTGCGCTGGTGAGCGCCTTGGCCAGCTTCTGCACGCGCGCGTCATCCTTGTTGTCGGGCCGGGCCACCAGGAAGTTCACGTACGGCGAGTCCTTGCTTTCGATCGCCAGCGCATCCCGGGTCGGGTTCAGACCCGCATCCAATGCATAGTTGGTGTTGATCAGGGCCAGGTCCACCTGATCCAGTACGCGGGGCAGCATCGCCGAATCCAGCTCGCGGAACTTCAGCTGCTTCGGATTGGAGACGATGTCGCGCTGGGTGGCCAGCGCATTGGTCGGATCCTTCAGCTCGATCACACCGGCCTTGTGCAGCAGGATCAGCGCCCGGCTGTTGTTGCTCGGATCGTTCGGGATGACCACATCCGCGCCTTCGCGCAGTTCGGCCAGCGACTTGATCTTGCGCGAGTATGCGCCGAACGGCTCGATGTGCACGCCGATCACCGTCACCAGATCGGTCTTGCGGTCGCGGTTGTAGGCGTCCAGGTACGGCTCGGTCTGGAAGTAGTTCACGTCCACCTGCTTCTGCACCAGCTGGTCGTTGGGCTGCACGTAGTCGTTGAACACGCGCACGTCCAGTTCCACGCCTTCCTGCTTGAGGATCGGCTTGACCACCTCGAGGATTTCGGCGTGCGGCACGGCCGTGGCGGCCACCACCAGCTTCTGCGAAGGCTCGCCGGACTTGCCGCAGGCGGTCAGGGCCAGCGCAGCGGCGAGCAGGGGCAGCAACAGGGTCTTCTTCATGGGCGGAATGATTCTCGGGGGGAGGTCAGGATCTATCGTAGTTGCTCAGGGCCAGCTCGAGCAGTGCCTTGGCCTGCTCGCGCAGCATCGTCGGTTCGACGATCTCGGCATCCGAGCCGTAATGCAGCACATCCATCAGCAGTTCGCGTGACACGCTGTAAGGCACTTTCAGTTCATAGCGGCCATCGGCCAGGAAACGGCCCTGCTGCTTGGAATGCCAGTGCTCATCGGCGACCCAGCGCGCAGCCTTGGCGCTGAACAGGATGGTGGCCCAGCCCTTCGGCGCACCGGAGAAAATGCCGTAGCTGGCACCCAGCTGCTCGTCCAGTTCGCTGTCGGCCACGTCACGGGCCGTGTGGTCGATCACCCGCGCCTTGTGGATCCGGTCCACCGCGAAGCTGCGGAGGGCCTCGCGGTCGTGGTCCCATGCATCGAGGTACCAGTTGTCGCGGTAGTGGGTCAGGCGCTGCGGCGAAACAGTGCGCTTGGTCGGTTCGTCGGTGGAACGGGCGCGGTACTCGAAGCCCAGCTGGCGCCGCTCGAGCACGGCCGAAGCCACGCTGCGGAAGCTGCCTTCGTCGAATTTGCGGCCACGATGCGGAATGACCCGCACCCGGTCCACCGGCCAGCTGGAAACCCCCGCCTGGGCGGCCAGCAGGCTTTCGATGCGCTGCTGCAGCGGTGCCAGCACCGAAGACAGCACGCCCCCGCCGGTACGGGCCAGCAGGTGCTGCGATGCCAGCAGGGCATGCAGCTCCTCCGAGCTGAGCCAGAGGCCGGGCAGTTCGAAGCGGTCGCTTTCGTCGGCGTGATAGCGGAAGCCGGCCTCACCATCGCCCTCGATCGGCGCCATCAGCGCGTCGCGCAGGAACGCCAGGTCGCGGTAGACGGTGGCACGGGAACAACCGAGCTTGTCCTGCAGGGTCGCCACCGTCACCGGATAGCGCGCGGACTTGAGCAGACGATGCAGGGCGGTGATGCGTTCGTATCGGTCCATGCCCCCGATTATGTCCGAGTCGCGGGTCTTGTGTGGGGGGTTTGGGCTATCGTGGGCGCCCCGCCCTCTGCGAAAGCCCTCCCATGCGCCGGTTGCCCGCCCTGCCCCTGCTGGCCTGCCTGCTGCTGGCTGCCTGTGGTCGCCCCCCAGCGCCGTCCGGCGGCGACGCGGTCGTTCCGCAGGCCGACCCGGCGCAGGCGGTACTGGCCGCCAGCCAACGGTTCGCCGCCCTGCGCAGCTTCCACGCGGAACTGGAAGTGCTGGGTACGCCACAGCCGGTCCGCAGTGCGATGGACTTCGTGGCCCCGGACCGATTCCGGGTACAGACCGCGGCCGGTGCACAGACCATCATCGGTGACACGATGTTCCTGCAGGCCGACGGGGCCATCCGCCAGGTGCCGACGCCGCCCGGTCTGCTCGAGCAATGGCGGACGCCGCTGCCGGCCGACGTCGCGCCCGCGGCGCTGCAGGCCGAGGATCTGGGCAGCCAGACGCTGGACGGGGTCCAGACCCGGCGCTACCGGCTGCGTGGCGCCGGCCCCGGCGAGCGCCTCGAGTACTGGGTGGATGGGCAGGGCCTGCCACGCCAGATCGTGCGCAGCGGCAGCAGCAACGGCAAGGTGTTCCAGCTGCGCCTGCGCTATTCGCGCTTCAACGACCCCTCCCTCCGCATCGAGCTGCCCTGAATGGGGAGCGGTGACAACGCCTGCTGAAGCGGCCAGCGCCATGGGGCGGACGGCCATCACGCTTCCAGTATCATCACGGGTTGTTAACCGCTTCGGAGAAGCCTCGATGTCCCTGCGCGTGTCCCTGCTGATTCCCCTGCTGCTCTGCGCCCCGCTGGCGTACGCGCAGGATGCATCCGAACTGGCGGCGATGTCCTCGCCCTGGAGCGGCAGCGGCGGCGAGCTCGGCTTCGCCTCGGCACGCGGCAACAGCAGCACCGAGAGCTTCAACGGCCGCCTGCGCCTGCGCTACACCGACGGTGACTGGGTGCACAGCATGGACCTGTTCGGCCTGCGTTCCAGCTCCAAGGTGACCGAGACCAACGACGACGGCACCACCACCCGCCGCAACAACACCACCGCCAACCGCTACACCGGCAGCGCCGGCAGCGCGCTGCAGCTGGGCGAGCACCGCCAGCTGACCGCCACGGTGCGTACCGAGCGCGATGACTTCGCCACCTACGACCGCCAGAGCTCGTTCGGTCTGGGTTACGGCACCCGTCTGTGGAGTACCGAGCGCTTCTATTTCGATGCCCAGGTCGGCCCCGGTGTGCGCCGCACCCACAGCACCGAGGATGATCGCACCCGTACCGGGCTGATCGGTCGTGGCCTGTTCGACATGAAGTACTCGCTTACCGAGAACACCGATCTGGTCAACACGCTGCTGGTCGAATCGGGGTCGTACAACACCTTCGGCCAGAACGATTTCGGCCTGTCGGTGAGCATGAATGAACACCTGGCCTTGAAGGCCGGCTGGCAGGCCCGCTACAACAGCGACGTCGCGGTGGACAAGCGCAAGACCGATACGCTGACCACCATGAACGTGGTCTACAAGTTCAAATAAGCGAAACGGGCGCCTGGCGCCCGTTTTCGTTTCTGTTCCGCAGCGCCTGGCCGAGGGAATCGGCCGGGTCAGGCGTTCAGCAGCTCACCCGCCCCGCCATCGAGCAGCCTCTGCGCCACGCGCTGGCCCAGCGCGTCCGGGTCGCTGGCCGGGCCCACGCCTTCGGCGCGCACCGCACGGCCATCGCTGGCGCTGCCAACCAGCCCCTGCAGGTGCAGGTCCTGCCCCTGCCACTGCGCGATCGCCGCCACCGGCACATGGCAGCTGCCATGCAGCGCGCGGTTCATTGCCCGCTCCGCTTCCACGCAGGCGCGTGTCGCGGCGTCATCGAGCGCAGCGAACAAGGCCATCAGCGGCGCATTGCTGCCGTCGCACTCCACGGCCACGGCGCCCTGCGCCGGCGCCGGCAGCCAGTGCGGCGGCTGCAGGCGCAGCACGATCCGATCGCCCAGTCCCAGGCGCTCCAGCCCGGCGACGGCCAGCACGATGGCGTCGTAGCCCCCGTTGTCGAGCTTGGCCAGGCGCGTATTGACGTTGCCACGCAGGTCCAGCAGTTCCAGGTCCGGGCGCAGCGCACGCAGCTGGGCCTGGCGGCGCAGCGAGGACGTGCCGACGCGCGCGCCGATGGGCAACGCATCAAGCGAGGCATAGAGGTTGGAGACGAAGCCGTCGGCCGGGTCATGACGGGGCAGCATGGCCGGCAGCACGAACGGCGCATCCAGTTCCATCGGCACATCCTTCAGCGAATGCACGGCGCAGTCGGCGTCGCCGCGCAGGATGGCCAGCTCCAGTTCCTTCAGGAACAGGCCCTTGCCACCGATGGCGGCCAGCGAGCGGTCGAGCACTTCATCGCCGCGCGTGCTCATCGGGACCAGCTCCACGTGCAGGCCGGGATGGGCCTGGCGGAGGCGGTCGGCGACGTGTTCGCTCTGCCAGAGGGCGAGCGGGCTCTTGCGGGTGGCGATGCGGACGGTTTCCATCCGGTCATTATCGCGCCTTCGGCGCGGATACGGCCAACGGCGGAGCCCCTCGTGGCTGGCTGGGGACAAGGCTGAAGCAACAGCCGTGCTTGGCCGGGCGGGATGGGCTGCGCAGGGGCCGCTGCAAGCACGTCCATGTAAGCTCGGTCGCCGCATCCATGCGGCTCACGCCCCTGCGCAACCCACCCCGCCCGGCCTCTGACAGTTTCCGTGTGCGCCAGCCACGGAAGATCAAAAGAAAGAAGCAGAAGCAACAGCCAGCGGCTCTCGGGGTCAGACCCCTCTCTCCCATCCGATATCACCAACGCTTTTGCCGTCCGTCACCGGGAAATTCGCGAGGGTGAGTCGGGATGGGCGGGCGGGGCCG
>NZ_JASGBV010000127.1:0-6253 GCF_030053245.1 Stenotrophomonas sp. RS-48 | reverse complement strand
TGACCCTGTTCAGCGCACGCGCCTCGGTCCCGGCCGCCGGCCATGCGACAATGACCGGCCTGATCCAGCCACGGTAGTTCCCGGCGTGACCGAAACCGTCGCCGCTCCGCGCACGCTCGATGAGCCCTTGAAGGACGCGATCCGCAAGGCCTATACGACGCTGCAGGCCAACACTCCCGGCTTTTCCACGCGCCGCTCGCAGAGCCAGATGATCGGCGTGGTGTCGCGCGCGTTGTCGAAAAGCGGTGGCGTGGGCGTGGTCGAGGCACCCACCGGCGTCGGCAAGAGCCTGGGCTACCTGACCGCCGGCGTGCCGATCGCGCTGGCCAGCAAGAAGAAGCTGGTGATCAGTACCGGTACCGTGGCGCTGCAGTCGCAGCTGGTCGAGCGCGACATCCCGAACTTCCTCAAGGCCACCGGACTGGAAGCGACCGTGGCGCTGGCCAAGGGCCGCACCCGCTACCTGTGCACGCGCAATGCCGCCGAGGCCCAGGGCGAGGGCTCGCAGGGCGGCATGTTCGAGGATGACGCGCCCCTGTTCGACCGGCCACTGGCGCCGATCGAAATGGACATCGCCAAGCGCCTGACCGACGCCTTCACCAGCGGTCAGTGGGACGGTGACATCGACAATGCGCCGGAGACCATCAGCCCGGGCCTGCGTGGCCGCATCACCACGCCGGCGTCGGGTTGTGCCGGGCGGCGCTGTGCGTATTCGGCGCAGTGCGCGGTGCTGCGCTCGCGCAACACCGTGCGTGATGCGCAGATCGTGGTGACCAATCACGCGCTGCTGCTGTCGGCCCTGTCGATCGGCGACAGTGACAATGGCCAGCCGTTGATCGCCGCGCCCTCGGAGATGCTGCTGGTGCTGGACGAGGGCCATCACATCGGTAACGTCGCCATCGACCAGGGCGCGGCCAGCCTGGCGCTGGACGAGATGGCCAAACGCACCGGCCGCCTGCAGATCCTGATTGCCGGCGCGTATCGCGCGGTCGACAAGGACCGCCTCGGCAACCTGCTGCCGAACGAAGCCATCGACGTCGCCAGCAACGTGGCCAAGCAGCTGCGCGCATTCCGCGACCATGTCGAAGCGGTGTGGATGCCAGCGCCGGCCGACGAGGAACCGATGTGGCGCGCGGCCAACGGTCGCCTGCCGGAAGCGTGGCGCGAGCCGATCGAAGCGCTGGCCGACGATACCCGCAGCCTCTACAACTGGGCGCATGCCGCCACCGCGCAGGTGGCCAAGGGCAAGCCGGACGACCCGGCGCGTGAGCGCCTGCAGCGCAACCTCGGCATGGCGCTGGAGATGATCGAGCAGCAGTACAACCTCTGGCAGGCCTGGCGCCGCGAGGACAAGGACGGTGCGCCGCCGATGGCGCGCTGGGTCACCGCCACCCGCGACGGCGATCTGGTCCTGCATGGCTCACCGGTCTCGGCCGCGCATGTGCTGCGCAAGCTGCTGTGGGACGAGGTGGACTCGGTGGTGATGACCTCGGCGACGCTGACCGGCGGTGGCGATTTCCAGTCGCTGGCGATCGACAATGGCATTCCCGAGGAAGCCGAGATGGTTTCGCTGTCCTCGCCGTTCGATCTGCCGAACCAGGCCGAGCTGATCGTGCCGAAGTTCCCGGTCACGCCCGACGACCGCGAAGGCCATCCCCGCGAGGTGGCGCGCTACCTCGACACGGAGCTGGACTGGGCCAAGGGCTCGATGGTGCTGTTCACCTCGCGCTGGAAGATGGAGAAAGTCGCCGGACTGATGCCTGCCGCGCGCCGCAAGCAGGTGCTGGTACAGGGCGAGATGTCCAAGACCCGGCTGATCGACGAACACCTGCGGCGCGTGGCGGCGGGCGAGGGCTCGGTGCTGTTCGGGCTGAACTCGTTCGGCGAGGGCCTCGACCTGCCCGGTGAAGCCTGCACCACGGTGGTGATCACCCAGGTACCGTTCGCGGTGCCGACCGATCCGCAGACCGCTACCCTGAGCGAGTGGTTCGAGGCGCGTGGACTCAACGCGTTCAACCTGATCGCCATTCCACACGCGCTGCGCACGCTGACCCAGTTCGCCGGCCGCCTGATCCGCACCTCCACCGATACCGGCCGCGTGGTCATCCTCGATTCGCGGCTGCTGACCCGCCGTTACGGCAAGCGCATCATCGACGCGCTGCCGCCGTTCAAGCGCGTGATCGGCTGACGACCGGAACGCCGCCGGGCATGGCCCGGCGCTACCTGATCTCCGAGCAACGCCGCGCTGCCGCCGTTCAAGCGTGTGATCGGCTGACGATCAGAAGGTAGCGCCGGGCCATGCCCGGCGAGCGCGAAGCGCGGCTTGTGTCAGGTGCAATGACCGATCAGGTGGGAATGCCGCCGCGCACGGTCCGGCGGCGCCTAATCGCCCAGCAGCGCGGTGTTGCGTACGGCGCCCTTGTCGGCGCTGGTGGCGAGCAGGGCGTAGGCCTTCAACGCGCTGGTGACCTTGCGCGGGCGCGCCTCACGCGGCTTCCATCCCAACGCATCCTGCTCGGCACGGCGCGCATCCAACGTCGCCGCATCCACCAGCAGATCAATCCGCCGCGCCGGAATATCAATGCGGATACGGTCGCCGTCGCGTACCAGCCCGATCGCACCGCCCGCCGCCGCTTCCGGCGAGGCATGCCCGATCGACAACCCGGACGTACCGCCCGAGAAGCGCCCGTCGGTCAGCAGTGCACACTGCTTGCCCAGGCCCTTCGATTTCAGGTAGCTGGTGGGGTACAGCATCTCCTGCATGCCGGGGCCGCCTTTCGGGCCTTCGTAGCGGATGACCACCACGTCGCCCGCCTTCACTTCGTCGGCGAGGATGCCGGCCACGGCCGCGTCCTGGCTCTCGAACACGCGCGCGCTGCCCTCGAACACGTGGATGGATTCATCCACGCCTGCGGTCTTCACCACGCAACCGTCTTCGGCCAGATTGCCGCGCAGCACGGCTAGGCCGCCTTCGGCGGAATAGGCGTGCTCGACGCTGCGGATGCAGCCGTCGGCGCGGTCCACGTCCAGCGTGGGCCAGCGCGTGGCCTGGCTGAAAGCCACCTGGGTGGGGATGCCGGCCGGGCCGGCACGGAAGAAGTCGTGCACGCTTGATTCGCTGCTGACCGCCACATCCCAGCGCTGGAGAGCATCGGCCAGGGTGCGGCTGTGCACGGTCGGCACGGTGGTATCCAACAGGCCGCCGCGCGCCAGCTCGCCCAGGATGCCGTACACGCCACCCGCGCGGTGCACGTCTTCCATGTGGTACCTGGGCGTGTTCGGCGCCACCTTGCACAGCTGCGGCACGCGCCGTGACAGCGCATCGATGTGGGTCAGGTCGAAGTCCACTTCGGCTTCCTGCGCGGCGGCCAGCAGGTGCAGGATGGTATTGGTCGATCCGCCCATGGCGATGTCCAGGGTCATCGCATTGGCGAACGCGGCCTGCGTGGCGATGCCCCGCGGCAGCGCGCTTTCTTCCTCGCCGCCGTACCAGCGGTGGCACAGTTCGACGATCAGGCGGCCCGCGCGCAGGAACAGCTGTTCGCGGTCGGCATGGGTGGCCAGGGTCGAGCCGTTGCCGGGCAGCGACAGGCCCAGCGCTTCGGTCAGGCAGTTCATCGAGTTGGCGGTGAACATGCCCGAACAGGAGCCGCAGGTGGGGCAGGCGCTGCGCTCGAACTCGGCCACCTTTTCATCGCTGGCGCTCTCGTCGGCGGCGATGACCATCGCATCGACCAGATCCAGCTTGTGCTCGGACAGCCGGGTCTTGCCCGCTTCCATCGGCCCGCCGGACACGAACACCACCGGGATGTTCAGGCGCAGTGCGGCCATCAGCATGCCAGGGGTGATCTTGTCGCAGTTGGAAATGCACACCAGCGCATCGGCGCAGTGCGCGTTGACCATGTACTCGACCGAGTCGGCGATGATCTCGCGGCTGGGCAGTGAATACAGCATGCCGTCGTGGCCCATCGCGATACCGTCGTCCACGGCGATCGTGTTGAACTCCTTGGCGACGCCGCCGACCTTCTCGATCTCGCGCGCGACCAGCTGGCCGAGGTCCTTCAGGTGCACGTGGCCCGGTACGAACTGGGTGAACGAGTTGGCGATGGCGATGATCGGCTTGTGGAAATCGCCGTCCTTCATGCCGGTGGCACGCCACAGGGCGCGGGCGCCGGCCATGTTGCGGCCGGCGGTGGAGGTGCGGGAGCGGTATTCGGGCATGGCTGGCGGAACGGGCGGGCCGTACGACATGGGGTGTCGGACGATCATCGCCAATTTTTTCGGTTGCTGCTGCAACCACCGCTCGTCTGCGCGGCGCCGCCGGGCGATGCGGCGATGGCGGATCGGGCCTGACGAAAATGAAACGCCGTTCATCTTTCGGACTTTGCCGATTCCGGTTGTTGGCCCGGATCGGGCATCATTGGGGTATTGATCCGCTGCTTGAGGCATGAGGCCATGAAACGTTCCCGCACCACCGCGCTGCTGCTGATGAGCGCCGCACCGCTGCTGTTCACCGCCTGCCAGAAGGAGCCGGAGGTGAAGGTGCAGGAAGGCCTGTTTACTTCGGTCGAGGCCTGCACCGAGGCCACCGGTGATCCGTCGTCGTGCCGCAACGCGTTCGCCGAGGCGCAGAAGCAGGCCGCCGACGCTGCGCCGAAGTACGCCACCAAGGAAGCCTGCGAGCAGGACTACAAGCCCGAGCAGTGCGTGCAGCAGCACACGTCGGCAGGTACCTCGTTCATCGGCCCGATGATGATGGGCTTCTTCATGTCCCAGATGCTGAGCAACCGCGGTGGCCTGGCCCCGCAGGCGCCGGCGTCGGCACCGGCCTACCAGGACAAGAATGCGGGTTGGGCGCGTTCGGCCCCGGGCGGTACGGGGGGCCTGAACACCGCCAGCGGCATCGGCGCCGGCAAGGCTGGCCTGGCACCGGTCACCAGCGAGCCGAACCGTGCCGTTACCGCCAGCCGGGGTGGCTTCGGCAACACCAGCGCGCGTCGCAGCACCAGCGGCAGCTACGGCGGCTGATCGACCCATGCAGCGTATCCGTATCGCCGAGCGCGCCCACTGGCGGGCGCGCGCGGAGGAAGCCGGTTTCCGCTTCCACACCATCGACGGCCAGCCGTACTGGGATGAAAGCGCGTATTACGCCTTCACCCTGCGCCAGATCGAACAGGACATCGAAGATCCCAGCGCCGAGCTGCACCAGATGGCGCTCGACCTTGTGGGCGACGTGGTGGCCAGCGAGCGGCTGATGGATCAGCTGGCGATTCCCGCGCATTACCGCGACTGGATCGCCGACAGCTGGCGCCAGCGCCAGCCGCATCTTTACGGCCGGCTCGATCTGGCCTATGACGGTACCGGTCCGGCCAAGCTGTACGAGCTGAACTACGACACGCCGACCTCGCTGTTCGAGGCCAGTTTCTTCCAGTGGCAGTGGCTGGAGGACCAGCGCAACGCCGGCCGCCTGCCGCAGCATGCCGACCAGTTCAACGCCATCCATGAGGCACTGGTCGAACGTTTCGGCGAGCTCGCCGGCCGCCTGCCGCCACCGCTGTACTTCAGCGCCGTGGGCAGTTCGGAAGAGGACCGCGGCACGGTGGAATACCTGCGCGACTGTGCTTCGCAGGCAGGCCTGCACGGGCAGGGCATCGCCATCGAAGACATCGGCCTGTCCGCGGATGGCCGCTTCACCGCGCTGGACGATTCGGTGATCGGCACGCTGTTCAAGCTGTATCCGCTGGAAGACCTGATGGCCGAGGAGTTTGGCCGCGCGCTGCCCGGCTCGGGCGTGCAGCTGCTGGAACCGGCATGGAAGGCGGTGCTGAGCAACAAGGGCATCCTGCCATTGCTGTGGCAGCGCAATGTCGGCCACCCGAACCTGCTGGAGGCGCACTTCGACGACGGCAGCGCGCTGGCCACCGGATGGGTGCGCAAGCCGCTGTTCTCGCGCGAAGGCGCCAACATCGAAATGCATCTGGCCGATGGCAGCACCCAGCGCAGCGACGGCCCCTACGATGGACCGGCGATCATCCAGCGCGCGCATCCGCTGACCCGCTTCGAAGGCGGTTATCCGCTGATCGGCAGCTGGGTGGTCGGTGAGCACGCCTGTGGCATCGGCATCCGCGAGGACGACAGCGCGATCACCCGCGACAGCGCGCGCTTCGTACCGCACGCGATCGTTGACGAGGCGCCGACGCGGATCTACGTCTGAGCACGGTGCGCACCCGCACACGTAGTGGACGGTAGCGGC
>NZ_JASGBV010000126.1:0-8894 GCF_030053245.1 Stenotrophomonas sp. RS-48 | reverse complement strand
TCCGAAGACCGAACTGGAATACAGCTCGCCGTTCGAACTGCTGGTGGCGGTGGCGTTGTCGGCCCAGGCCCCCGATGTCGGCGTCAACAAGGCCACGCGCCGCCTGTTCCCCGTTGCCAACACGCCCGCGCAGATCCTGGCGCTGGGCGAGGACGGACTGAAGAAATACATCGCCACCATCGGCCTGTTCAACGCCAAGGCGAAAAACGTGATCGCCACCTGCGCGATCCTGCTGGAGAAACATGGCGGTGAAGTACCACGCGAACGCGAGGCACTGGAAGCCCTGCCCGGCGTCGGCCGCAAGACCGCCAACGTCGTGCTCAACACGGCCTTCGGCGAACCGGTGATGGCGGTGGATACGCACATCTTCCGCGTTGCGAACCGCACGGGACTGGCGCCGGGAAAGAACGTGCGCGAAGTCGAGGACAGGCTGGTGAAGGCGATTCCTGATGAATTCCTGCTCGACGCACATCACTGGTTGATTCTGCACGGACGCTACGTCTGCAAGGCACGCAAGCCGGACTGCCCGGGTTGCGTGATCGCTGATCTGTGCCGCTTCAAGGACAAGACACCGGCCCCCTGAGGCATCCCCGCAGCGCCTGCGGGTAAATGCCATCGCAGCGCAATCCCCACGTCATATCGGCCCGGCATCAATGCCGGGCCCAGTCGTGGCAAGGGTCGCGGCGGACAGACTGCGCGCGGAAACTGTCACATTTACGCAATCTTTACCTTCTAGCCTGCGCGCATCTTCCCACCTGCCTGCAAGGCTCCTCTCCATGAAACTGCATCACCAACTCCTGACGGTGGCCGTGGCCGCTGCGCTCTATGTGCCGGCTGCCCACGCTGAAGTCGCCATCGACGTGATCGGCGGTTCGGAAATCACCTTCGAAGGCCTGGTCCAGGCCGACGGCAACTGGTTCCACAACGACGTCGTGGACCTCAATGGTGGCGATGCCGGCAACGGCAAGGACAGCGAGTTCGAGCTGCGCCGCGCCGAGCTGGTGCTCAAGGGCAAGGGCCCGGGCAACGTGGAGTGGGTGCTCGGCTACGACGCCAAGGCGGACAAGTTCCTCGACACCAACGTGAAGTACAAGCTGCTGGGCAATGCCAACCATTTCATCCAGGTCGGCCAGTTCAAGCAGCCCAACAGCCTGGAAGAGCTGTCCAGCACCAAGAACAACGACTTCATCTCCAAGGCCGCGGTCACCAATACCTACGCGATCGCCCGCCGCCTGGGTGGCGCCTACAGCTACGGCCAGGACAACTGGTCGGTCACCGCCAGCGCCTTCGGCCGCGAGCTGACCCGCAACCTGGCCCATGGCAGCGGCTATGGCGCGCGTGGCACCTGGGCTCCGATCAACGAGAAGGGCCAGGTCCTGCACTTCGGCCTGAGCTACGTGGACTACGACGCCGACGCTGACACCCTGCGCGTGCGTGCGCGTCCGAACGCCGACCTGGCCACCGCCCGCCTGATCGACAGCGGCAACCTGACCGATACCGACCGAATCAGCACCGTCGGCGCCGAAGCCATGTACTTCCAGGGCCCGTTCAAGGCCCAGGCCGAGTACTACACCAGCAAGGCCAAGCGCTACGACCACGACAACTACACCAGCGACGGCTACTACATCAGCGGCCTGTGGAATGTCACCGGCGAGACCTGGAGCTACAAGGGCGGCACGCCCGGCACCGGCCTGCCGAACAACCCGGCCAGCGGCCAGTGGCAGCTGGGCGTGCGCTACGACCACATGGACCTCAACGACGGCAACCTGGCCGCGAACCCGGTCGCCGGTCGCCCGCCGATCGTCGATGGCGTGCTCGGCGGCAAGATGGATGTGTGGACCGTCGGCGCCAACTGGTACTGGCGCTCGAACTTCAAGCTGATGCTGAACTACGTGAAGGTCGACAGCAAGAAGTACAGCTCCAGCGCCCGCGGCTTCGTCAATGACGATCCGAACATCCTGGAAGCCCGCGCGCAGTTCTTCTGGTAAGAGCCCGCGTCATCGCACCACGCACCGGCAAGGGCACGACTGCGGTCGTGCCCTTGCCACGTGCGGTAGCGCCTGTACCGCAGCGCAATCCCCTCATCCGATGTCACAACGGCGTCATATGACAGACCTTTCCGTGTCACGGAATCGTTATGGAATGTGCACCGATACGTTGGGCAACCGCCCTTCGACCACCCCAGGAGTCTCTCCCGTGATCCACGCCTTCAAGTCGCGCGCCGCTGTCGCCATCCTGGCCGCGTCGTCCGTGTTCGCCGCCAATGCTGCCGATGTCACCGGCGCGGGCGCCTCCTTCATCTACCCCGTGATGTCCAAGTGGTCGGCGGACTACAGCACCGCCACCGGCAAGAAGGTCAACTACCAGTCGATCGGTTCCGGCGGCGGCATTGCCCAGATCAAGGCAGCGACCGTCGATTTTGGTTCCTCCGACGCGCCGCTGAAGCCGGAAGAACTGGCTGCCGCCGGCCTGGCCCAGTTCCCGTCGGTGATCGGCGGCGTGGTGCCGGTGATCAACGTCGCCGGCGTCGCACCGGGTGCGCTGAAGCTCGATGGCCCGACCCTGGCCAACATCTTCCTGGGCAAGATCACCACCTGGAACGATCCGGCCATCACTGCACTGAACCCCGGCCTGACCCTGCCCAGCGGCAAGATCACCATCGTGCACCGCTCCGACGGTTCGGGCACCACCTTCAACTTCGTCAACTACCTGTCCAAGGTCAGCCCGGAGTGGAAGAGCAAGGTCGGTGAAGGCACCTCGGTGCAGTGGCCGGCGGGCATCGGTGGCAAGGGCAACGAAGGCGTGGCCGCCTACGTCAAGCAGATCAAGGGTGGCATCGGCTACGTCGAGCTGTCCTATGCGCTGCAGAACAAGATGTCGTACGCGGCAATGAAGAACGCCGCGGGCAAGATCGTGCAGCCGTCGGACGCCTCGTTCTCGGCCGCCGCCGCCAGCGCCGACTGGGCCAATGCCCGTGACTTCTACCTGGTGATGACCAATGCCCCGGGTGCCGATGCGTGGCCGATCACCGCCACCAACTTCATCCTGGTCCGCAAGCAGCCGAAGAACGTCGCCGGTGCCAAGGCCACGCAGGAGTTCTTCCGCTGGATCTACAGGAACGGCGATCAGCAGGCCAAGCAGCTTGATTACGTCCCGCTGCCGGACACCCTGGTCCGCCAGATCGAGACCTACTGGACCCAGAACCTGAAGTACTGAGCAAGACCTCCCCCGCAGGAGCGGGGCCGGCGGGTCCTCTCTCCCCCGCCGGCCCCACCGGGCGCGAGATCCTCGGGATCTCGCGCTCTTCTCGTTTGTGGGGTCCGGCCTGCCGTCGCAGCGGGGCGTGGGGCTCGATCCTGCACCGGCCCGGGGCAACCCTACCGGTGCGCAGATCGGGCGGCCGCGGCGGTCTCCGGGGATGTCCGCAGTGGGCGACGACCCTGTGAAACCCTTGTTGGAACGTGATCCAGGACACCTCTGTCATGGACGTCATACGGCTGTAACAAAAACATCATTTCATAGCCGCATCCGCCGACGCCGTCGGCTCTTCCCCGCTATGGAGTGACCATGAAACTGCACTCGGCCGGCCTCGCCGCCCTTTCCCTGGCCATCGCCCTGGGCCTGTCGGCCTGCGGTGGCGACAAGCAGGTCGCGCAGCAGCCGGCCGCCGACGGTGCCGCTGCCCCGGCTGCCGCCGGTGCGAAGGTGACCGCCGAAGTCTCCGGCGCCGGCGCGTCCTTCATCTTCCCGCTGGTGTCGAAGTGGTCGGCCGACTACAACGCCAGCACCGGCGCCAAGATCAACTACCAGTCCATCGGTTCCGGCGGCGGCATCGCCCAGATCAAGGCCGGCACGGTCGACTTCGGCTCGTCCGACAAGCCGCTGAGCAGCGAGGAGCTGGCGCAGGCCGGCCTGGCCCAGTTCCCGTCGGCCATCGGCGGCGTGGTGCCGGTCGTCAACATCGAAGGCCTGGAAGCGGGCAAGCTGCGCCTGAGCGGCGCCCTGCTGGCCGACATCTTCCTCGGCAAGGTCAAGACCTGGAACGACCCGGCGATCGTCGCTGCCAACCCTGGCGTGACCCTGCCGGACGGCAAGATCACCATCGTCCACCGTTCGGACGGCTCGGGCACCACCTTCAACTTCTCCAACTACCTGTCCAAGGTCAGCCCGGAGTGGAAGAGCAAGGTCGGCGAAGGCACTTCGGTGCAGTGGCCGGACGGTGTGGGCGGCAAGGGCAACGAAGGCGTCGCCTCGTACGTCAAGCAGATCAAGGGCTCGATCGGCTACGTCGAACTGGCCTACGCGCTGCAGAACGCCATGCCGTACACCTCGCTGCAGAATGCCGCCGGCACCTGGGTGCAGCCGAGCGCGGAGACCTTCGCCGCTGCGGCCGCCAGCGCCGACTGGGCCAGCGCCAAGGACTTCAATCTGGTCATCACCAATGCTCCGGGTGAGCAGGCGTGGCCGATCACCGCCACCAACTTCATGCTGATGCAGAAGCAGCCGAAGGATGCCAAGCGCAACCAGGACACCCTGGCCTTCTTCAAGTGGGCCTTCGAGAACGGCCAGGCCCAGGCCAACGAGCTGCACTATGTGCCGCTGCCGGCCGAACTGGTCACGCAGATCGAGGCCTACTGGGCGACCGAACTGAAGTGATGGATCCGACGGTGCCCGCCGCGTGCGGGCACCGTGTCTTCCACGCCGTGCCGCCCCGCCCCTTCCTGGCCCTGCCGTCCCCATGAATGCCATCGCCCAGCCTGTAGCCGCCCCGTCCACGCGTGACGCGCGTGATGCCCGCAACGACAAACTGTTCCGATGGGTGCTGGTCGGCACCGTCATCTTCGTCCTGATCGCCCTGGCCTGCGCGGCTCTGTCGATGCTGTGGGGCGGCCGCCATGCCCTGCAGATGCAGGGCCTGAGCTTCTTCTTCTCTTCCGACTGGAATCCGGTCGAAAACAAGTTCGGTGCGCTCGCTCCGATCTACGGCACCCTGGTCACCGCGCTGATCGCGATGGTCATCGCCGTGCCGGTCAGCTTCGGCATCGCGTTCTTCCTGACCGAAGTGGCGCCACGCTGGCTGCGGGGGCCGGTCGGCACCGCCATCGAACTGCTGGCAGGTATTCCCTCCATCATCTACGGCATGTGGGGCCTGTTCGTGCTGGTACCGGTGATGACCGAGTACGTCACCCCGTTCCTCAACGAAACGCTGGGCGAATGGCCGGTCATCGGCCCGATCTTCCAGGGCCCACCGCTGGGCATCGGCATGCTGACCGCCGGCTTCGTGCTGGCCATCATGGTCATCCCGTTCATCTCTTCGGTCATGCGCGAGGTGTTCCTGACCGTACCGACCCGCCTGAAGGAATCGGCCTATGCGCTGGGGTCGACCAAGTGGGAAGTGAGCTGGGACATCGTGCTGCCCTACACCCGTTCGGCGGTGATCGGCGGCGTCTTCCTCGGCCTTGGCCGCGCACTGGGCGAGACCATGGCCGTGGCCTTCGTGATCGGCAACAGCGTGCGCCTGTCGCCGTCACTGCTGGAGCCGGGCACCACCATCGCCGCCCTGATCGCCAACGACTTCGGCGAGGCCACTGAAACCTACCGCTCGGCGCTGCTGCTGCTTGGCTTCGTCCTGTTCATCGTCACCTTCGTGGTGCTCGCCATCGCCCGCCTGATGCTGATGCGCCTGGCCCGCAAGGAGGGC
This sequence comes from Stenotrophomonas sp. RS-48, assembly GCF_030053245.1. Lineage (NCBI taxonomy): Bacteria > Pseudomonadati > Pseudomonadota > Gammaproteobacteria > Lysobacterales > Lysobacteraceae > Stenotrophomonas > Stenotrophomonas sp. RS-48. Next base: position 3,193 of record NZ_JASGBV010000126.1, on the reverse strand, counting down.
AACTGATGTCCACCACCGCTGACTCGCTGTACCTGCGCCGTCGCATCGGCAATGTCGTCGCCATCGCGCTGTCCTGCGCCACCGCGCTGTTCGGCCTGTTCTTCCTGGGCTGGATCCTGTTCACCCTGGCCGCGAAGGGCCTGGCCGGCATCAACCTGGACCTGTTCACCAAGATGACACCGCCGCCCATGCAGGAAGGCGGCCTGGCCAACGCCTTCTTCGGCAGCGCGGTGATGTGTGCGCTGGCGATCGGCATCGGCACCCCGCTGGGTGTCCTGGCCGGCACCTGGCTGGCCGAGTACGGCAATGCCCGCAAGGCCGGCACCGTGGTCCGCTTCGTCAACGACATCCTGCTGTCGGCCCCGTCGATCGTGCTGGGCCTGTTCGTCTACACCCTGTACGTGATGCAGACCGGCGGCCAGTTCTCCGCCTTCGCCGGTGCGCTGTCGCTGGCCTTCATCGTGCTGCCGGTGGTGGTGCGTACCACCGACGAAATGCTGCGCCTGGTGCCCTCGCAGATGCGCGAAGCGGCGCTGTCGCTGGGCATCCCGCAATGGAAGGTGATCGTGCAGGTGCTCTACCGCAGCGCCTCGGCCGGCATCATCACCGGCATCCTGCTGGCGCTGGCCCGCATCTCCGGTGAGACCGCACCGCTGCTGTTCACTGCCTTCGGCAACCAGTACTGGAACAGCAACGTGTTCCAGCCGATGGCCTCGGTGCCGGTGGTGATGAACCAGTTCGCCGGCAGCCCGTACGAATCCTGGCAGGTGCTGGCCTGGGCCGGTGCCCTGGTGCTGACCGTCTTCGTGTTGCTGGTCAGCCTCGCCGCCCGCGGCCTCCTGCTGCGCAACCGCATCTCCCATGACTGACCTTTCCGTGGAAACCACCATGAACGATCTTTCCAATGCCGTGCCGATGCAGCGCATCGCCGTGCCGGCCTCGCACGAGAACCTGCATACCCCGGCTCCGGTCAAGCTCGCTGCGCGTGGCCTGGACTTCTACTACGACAAGTTCCACGCCCTCAAGGGCATCAACCTGGAGATCCCGGAAAAGCGCGTCACCGCGCTGATCGGCCCCTCCGGTTGCGGCAAGTCGACCCTGCTGCGCATCTTCAACCGCATCTACGCGCTGTACCCGAAGCTGGAAGCACGCGGCGAAGTGCTGCTGGACGGCGAGAACATCCTGTCGCCGAAGTTCCCGATGAACCGGCTGCGCAGCAAAGTAGGCATGGTGTTCCAGAAGCCGGTGCCGTTCCCGATGACGATCTTCGAGAACGTGGCCTACGGCATCCGCCACCACGAGAAGCTGTCCAAGGGTGAGATGAGCGACCGCGTCGAGCAGGCACTGCGTCAGGGCGCGCTGTGGGACGAGGTGAAGGACAAGCTCAACCAGAGCGCGCTGGGTCTTTCCGGTGGCCAGCAGCAGCGCCTGTGCATCGCCCGCGCCGTCGCCCTGCGCCCCGACGTGCTGCTGCTGGACGAACCGACTTCGGCACTGGACCCGATCTCCACCAGCCGCATCGAGCAGCTGGTGGAAGAGCTCAAGAACGATTACACCATCGTCATCGTCACCCACAACATGCAGCAGGCCGCCCGCGTATCGGACTACACCGCCTTCATGTACCTGGGCGACCTGATCGAACATGACCGCACCGAAGTGATCTTCTCGCAGCCGTCCAAGCAGCAGACCGAGGACTACATCACCGGTCGCTTCGGCTGACCGGACCGCGGCTTCTTCACAGACAACGCCAGTCGGGCATGGCCCGGCTCTACATGACGGAACAACCATGAATCTTCCCAACGACCACATCGTCAAGAGCTACGACGAAGAGCAGCAGCGCCTGGTGGCCGAAATCGTGCGCATGGGCGAGATGGCCGTCGCCCAGCTCGAAGCATCGATGGACGTGATCGAGAAGCGCGATGAGAACGCCGCCCATCGCATCATCGCCAACGATGAGGCGATCGATGCACTGGAGCAGCAGATCAGCCACGACGTGATGCGCCTTGCGCTGCGCGGCCCGATGGCGCGCGACCTGCGCGAAATTCTTGCGGGCCTGCGCATCCCCGCCGACATCGAGCGGATCGGCGACTACGCGGCCAACGTTGCCAAGCGTTCGATCGCACTGGGCAAGGTGCCGCCGCTGCCGCAGATCCAGGGCCTGCGCGCCCTGGGCCGGCTGGCCGCACAGCAGGTGCGCCGCGCCATCGCGGCCTACCGCGACAATGATGCCGAGGCGGCGCTGGCCCTGCGCGAGGATGACGCGCGCCTGGATGCGCAGTACACCGCGCTGTTCCGCGAACTGCTGACCTACATGATGGAAGATCCGCGCAACATCACGCCGTGCACCCACCTGCTGTTCATGGCCAAGAATCTGGAACGCGTGGGCGACCACGCCACCAACATCGCCGAGAACGTCTGGTTCCTCGTGCATGGAGAGCAGCCGCTGCCGCCGCGCGAGAAGCGCGACGAAACCTCCAGCACCGGTCAGCCCTGACGCTGCACTGCAACACCGGAGTCGACTCCAGAGTGGCCGCTGTCCGCGCGACAGCGGCCTTTCTTTTTGGGCCTTCCAGCATTTCCAAAGGCGCCGCGCCTGCCTGGCAAGGCCCCGCCCCCTGACTGCGCGGAAAATCTCACGAAAATTTGAGTTCTCTGCGAGGATTCGTTGAGTAGGATCGGCGCACGATCGCTTCCACCGGCACCTCTGCCGGCCACCCGGGCACCTGCCCACACCACCCAGGAGCACAACCGATGAGCAGTACCAACAAGACCCTGTCCCTGCTGACCGCTACCGCCCTTGTCGCCGGCCTGGGCATGACGGCCAGCGCTTCGGCTCTGAGCATGAGCGATCTGGCGCAGGGCTATCTGGTGGCCGGCCAGGCCGCCAAGGCCACCGATGCCAAGGCTGCCGACGCGCGTACCGGCGACGCCGCCAAGCATGCCGAAGGCAAGTGCGGCGCCGATGGCAAGAGCGCCGAAGGCAAGTGTGGTGGCGACAAGGGCAAGGCCGCCGCCGGCACCGATGCCAAGGCCAAGAGCACCGGCGACAAGAAGGCGGCCGAAGGCAAGTGCGGCGAAGGCAAGTGCGGTGGCAAGCACTGACGTCCGCGCCAGCGCTGTCCACCGGCGGTCGCCGCTTCCCGCGGCGGCCGCCGGGTTGGGCCTGCGCCGCGCGCTGCTGCAGGCGCTGCGC
>NZ_JASGBV010000125.1:0-4361 GCF_030053245.1 Stenotrophomonas sp. RS-48 | reverse complement strand
CTTGCGCCGCAGCTCGCTCATTTCCAGATCCGCGCCCAGCATGGACGAGCAGATCGCCAGGCATGCCAGCCCGCATTCGCTCACTTCAGACTGCACCCGCCAATAGCGCTTGTTGAACATCAGACATCCTCGTTCCGGTCGGGCATGGCCGGCTGCTGTCCCAGCCATGCATACAACTCGATTGCCGTGCAGTGCCAGGCGTACAGCCCTTCCCAGCGACCGTACAGTTCCGCCTCGCGCAGGCGCACTTCGTAGCCGCCACGGGACAGCACCGTCAGCACCTTCAGCGGGATGAAGCAGGCCTGCGGAAGCCCGGCGCGGTGCAGGCAGAAATTGAACAGCGCGCGCCCCAGCCGGCCATTGCCGTCGGCAAAGGCATGCGCATTGTTGGCCAGCGCCAGCAGCTGCACCGCAGACCGCAGGCCCTCAGCCGGATCGGGCGCGGCCCGTTGCCGCAGCAGCTCGTCCCAACGCGCGGCCCCCTGCAGGGCCGGCACCATCGGCAGCTGCGCGCGCCCATCACGGGCGCGGATCCATACCGGCCCGCTGCGCAGCGCGCCGTCACCGCCCGTGCTGAGCGAGACGAAGCGCTGCACATCGGCCATCGACAGCGGCCCCTGCACGGTGCGGTGCCACTGCCGATAGGCCTCGGCCTCGGCCGCCTCCGCCGCAGCCAGCGCGGCCAGATCGAACGCCGGCATCTGCATGTGCGCCGACAGCGGATGGCGCAGCTGCTGCACCGCCGCCCGCAGCCGCGGATGCCCGCGATGGGACCACAGCGTTTCGCAGGGCTGCGCACAGGGCAGCAACGCGGGCAGCCTGAGGTTGCACGCCTGCAGCCGCTCTGCCAGCGCCGGGGACGGCTGCGGCGGCGGCAGCGGCATCAGCACCCGTTCGGTGGCGACGGGGGCACCTGTGGGTGTGGTGGCCAAGCGTGCGGTCATCACTGCCCCGTCCCGGTACCCGGCAGCAACAGCACCAGGCCATGTTCGCGCGCTTCGGTGCCCGGCCGGCGCGATTGATACAACTGGGTGAAGTACGAGGTCAGCTTGACCATCAGCCACGGCTCGGCGTCGCACGGCACGAAACGCATGTCGATGTGTTCAAGCAGGAACTTGCGGGTCAGCCGCTGCAGGGCACGCCCCGGCTCGAAGCGGACGTCTGCCCGCGCACTGTAGAACACCACGATGTCCAGATCGTTCGGCACGGCATTGAAGACGTCCACGAAGCTGCCGCCCACCAGGCAGCAGTGCACCTGCACCACCTGCGCCAGGTCGTCGAGTGCGCGCCCCAGCGCCGCCAGCCGCACCCGGCGCAGGCTGCTGCCGCCGAACGCGCGCTCGAAGGCCGCACGGTCGGCCAGCCAGGGTGAGGCATTGCCCGGTGTACTGGCAGCGATGGGCAGCAGGTACTGCGGCAGGCCCGCATCCACGATGTGCTGGAAGGGGGTTTCCACGGCGCCGGCGGGCGCGGCACCGGCCGGTCGGGCAGCGGGCGCCGGGCCCGCAACGCCCAGGTAGGCACGGATGCGCCCTGCCTGTGCGCGCACCAGCGCGGCCTGGTCCGGGAACACCGCGACCGAGACGTAGGCGAAGCGGTCGGCCACTGAAAGTGAAAGCGCATCGAATGCCTTGCGCACTGCGATGCGCTCGTCGGCGGGGAAATCACGCTCCGGGAAGCGGGCAGCATCGGCCGACGCCGCCGTCGGCGCCGAGCACCGCTGATACAACCCGGCGTTGACGATGGCCAGATCCAGATCGGAAAACGCGGGATCGAAAGCCGCGCCATCGCGCAGCGAAAAGCCGAATCGGGCCGAGCCGACAATCTGCACATCGGCCACCGGTACCGCCAGCAGCTGGCTCACTCCCCGCAGCAGCGGCGCAAGGCTTTCGCTGTCGCCAGCACACAGTGCCGGCCCGTCCAGCGCGGCCTCGGCGATCTGCTCGGCCGCCACACTGCGAGCGTGCTGTTCGCGAATCCATTCAGCGTAGTTCATCAGGCATCCAGGCCAACGGTGGAACGTCTCAACGCTAGCATATCCACGCGTCGGGCTTGTGCACGCAGCCCCGCAAATACATGCCTGAACAGGCAGCGCAATGCGTCGGACCAGTACCGCTGCCGCAGAGCGTGGTCTACTGTCGTCCCCCAAGGATGAGGCACATCGCATGATCCACCCCCGTTCCGCGCTCGGACGCGCGTTGCCGCTGGCCCTGCTGGCCCTGCTCTCGGCCTGCCAGAGCGAGAAGGTCGGCGAGTTCTTCAACCCACCGCAGGAGGTGCAGGCGCACAGCGAGTTCCGTGTCAGCGGGCTGCCGGCGCTGGCCTACCCGAACCTGGTCTCGTCGGCTTCGGTGGAAGGCGGGCAGGCCCGCGTCGATGGCAACGGCCCCGGTTACATGGACCTCCAGTTCTTCCCCATCACCTCCGCCGATGCGCTGGACAGCACCGACGCTGCGTGGCCCCGGCAATCGCAGTACCGCGCGCCGGATCTTTCCGGTATCGACTTCAGCACGCAGTTCGCCTTCCTGGTGGCGCACCCGGAGCTTTCCGGCTATGCCGCGATGACCAGCGGCCAGTACGCCACGTTCTTCAGCACGGTGAAGGTGGCGTACCTGGACGACCGCGTCGTGGTGCATCTGGACGCCAGCCGGCTGGGCAACATCAATCCGATCGCGGCCCTGGGCAGTCCCTGGGCCGGCAAGCTGTACACTCTCGAACGGCGCGGCCGGACGCAGCTGGAAGTGAAACTGTACGAGAACCGCTACCGGTTCACGCTGGTGCCGGACACCGCGCCTCCGATGGTGCCCTAGCGGACCTTGTACAGCACCGCGGCGCCAGGGCGCGGCTCGAAGGCCGGCACGGTCTGCTGGCTCAGCGCCCTGCCCTGGGCATCCCACACCAGGGTTTCCACCGGGTACTCGTCCTTGCGCGTCATCGCGTCGATCTGGCCGATGACCACGGTCGCTGCCGCTGGAACGTCCGGGTTCCAGCCGAACACACCTACCCGGCCATAGAACACGGCCGGCGCGCTGGCGTCCAGGCGCCGGTCCGGGCACATCACCAGGCCACGATCGAGCATCACCCGCAGCGCGCCGACCGGGACCTTCTTCACCGTGGGCGTGGTGCGCTCGGCGCTGTGGCCGGGGCAGACATTGGCGGCGCGGGTGACCATGTGTTCGGCCACCTCGCGATCGGACTGGGCGCAGGCCAGCGTGGGGGCGAGGCAGAGTGCGAGCAGCGTGAGCGAGGACATCCGGGTCATTGCAGGTTCCTGTTCGGGGTGCGCAGCGACCTTAGCAATGGCGGACGGCGGAAATGCAAACGAGGCGTGAGGGACAACAGGCGGCTCAGGGAACGAGGCAGCGCTCGATCTGCAGCGACAGCGCATGGCAGGCATCGAACATGCCATGGACCAGCGCCGCCGAGGGATAACAGTCGGGATCGTCGTTTTCCCGGGCCACGTGGGATGCCTGCAGCACTGCCGTCAGCGCGGTGATGCCGGATGCGCATCGGGTCGCCAGGGCCAGATCGAACGCGCGCCCCGGGCTGAGGCGGGTTTCGGTCCAGGGCTGGCCATCCGCGCGCAGGTTCCTGCCATGGCCCAGCAGATGGGTGAAGAACGCGGACGGTGGCGAGGTCGCGGCGGCATCGCTGAGGGCGTCTTCCATCTTTTCAGCAAGGGCGTCGGGAAGATCACGCAGCGCATCGCCGAGCAGGGCGTGCAGGCGGGGATAGTCGGGGCGCAGATCAGGCATGGCGGCAACCTCACAGGTGGGCCACCCGCGGAGGCAAGGTGGCGGACGGTGCGGGTTGGCGTGCCGGATACATTGTCCAATGCCGGCGGATCAAAAGATCCCCACACACCGTCCGCCATGAACTGGCAGACGGTGCATTGTCGTGATTGCAATGGGAGGTGCAACCGCGACTCGACGGACAACGTATGTTCGGGACGCCAATCCCGGCCAGGGCGGGTGCCTTGGCGCGGCCATCGTTTGCCCTGCGCGGCCTCTGGAAAAGAGGCAGATGCGGCATTTGGCGCAGCACGCGACAGAGCGCCGCGAGTGAAACATCAACTTGTGACCGCCTTCACTCGACGCCGCTGACCGAGGCGCGCCTGCGTTGATCCAGAACCCGCAGCACCACGGCGGGTCGCGACACACAGCGGCCCCGCCATCGGCCTCGCCGCCTATTCAGCCAACCCGACCTGAACCGGCGCATCATGGAGGCCTGGTCTGCAATGGAAGCGAACCATGGGACGGAACTGGATTGTGATGGGGGACCCGACCTCCAGCGGCGGTCGGCGATTTCAGTGATGCCGAACTGCTGGCGGGTGCCGATCCGAAGCGCACGATTGCGGTGTT
>NZ_JASGBV010000013.1:0-13903 GCF_030053245.1 Stenotrophomonas sp. RS-48 | reverse complement strand
GCCACCACGCCGCCCCCGGCAACGGCCCCGCCGGCCGCCGCGCCGGCCAAGCCGGAGGGCAGCCGCCTGGCGCAGCCGCCGCAGGCCTTCCACGCCCCGTTGCAGGGGGACCGCGCATGAGCCAGAAGATCGATCTCAAGAACCTGGATTTCAACGACATCGGCAACTGGCCGCAGAAGGCCAAGATCGTCTTCTGCGCGCTGCTGGCGCTGGTCATCATGTTCGTGGCGTGGATGCTGCTGATCAGTGGCAAGCGCGAGGAACTGGAGGGCCTGGAGCGGCAGGAGACCGAGCTGCGCACCGAGTTCACCAAGCAGCAGGAACGTGCGGTGAACCTGGCGCCGCTGAAGCAGCAGCTGGCACAGATGGAGCAGGTGCTGCAGCAGATGCTGCGGCAGCTGCCGAGCAAGACCGAAATGCCGGACCTGATCATCGACATCTCGCAGACCGCGTTGTCCAGCGGCCTGTCCAACGAGCTGTTCGAACCCGAGTCCGAGCAGATCAAGGAGTTCTACGCCGAGAAGCCGATCAAGCTGCGGATGGTGGGCAGCTACCACCAGTTCGGTGCGTTCGTCAGCGGCGTGGCTTCGTTGCCGCGGGTGGTCATCCTGACCATGCACGACATCAACCTCAAGCCCAAGGACAAGACCAGCGGCAACGTCCGCGCAGGTGCGCTGGAGCTGTCCGGCACGGTCAAGACCTACCGGTATCTGGACGAAGCCGAAGTGCAGGCGCAGCAGAGCGCTGACGCCGGCAAGGAGGGCGGGAAGTGATGCGCGCACAGATCGTACGCGGGTCGATGGTGCTGGCGGTCCTGCTGCTGGCGGGCTGTGGCCGCGGCGTGACCAGCACGCCGGGCGATGCACCGAACCTGGAGAAGTGGGTGGAGGGCGAGCGTGCGCGACCGGCGCAGCCGCTGGAGCCGCTGCCGGTGATGCAGCAGTTCGAGACCTTCGAATACTCCGCGCAGGGCATGCGCGATCCGTTCACCGATGCCTGGACCAATCCGCAGCAGGGGAACGGCGGATTGCGACCGGACCCGAACCGGCGCAAGGAGCCCCTGGAGGGCTTCCCGCTGGACGCACTGGACATGGTCGGCACCATCGGCACCGGCGGCAGCACCGTCGCGCTGGTGATGGGGCCGGACAAGGTCACCTACCGGGTCCGCCCGGGCGGCTACCTGGGGCAGAGCGACGGGCGGGTCACCGCGGTCTTCGAGGACCGCGTTGAACTGATCGAACTGGTGCCGGATGGCGCGGGTGGTTGGCTGGAACGGCCAGCGACGCTCGCGCTGGAAGATCAATGATCGTTTACTGGGGATAGCACGATGACCTTTCACCAAGCCAAGGGGCTGCGTCCCATCCGGCGCTCTACCTTGAACCGTGTCAGCGCGCTGGGAGTCGCGCTGATGCTGGCCTGCGCTCCGGCGCTGGCCGCCGCACCGGCGGAGAAACCGGCCAGCACCGCGGTGGCCCCTTCGGCCCCGGCGACAACTGGCCTGTCGGTGTCCAAGATCGATTTCAAGCGCGGCGATGACGGCGTCGGCCGCCTGATCCTGCAGTTCGACGGCCAGGGCGCGATTCCCGACCTGCGCACGCAGGGCAGCAACGTCGTGGTCGACGTGGGCAACGCGCGCCTGCCGGCCAACCTGCAGAAGCCGATGAACGTGGTCGACTTTGCCACGCCCGTGCAGCGCATCGATGCCAAGCCATCGGGCGCCGGGACCCAGCTGGTGCTGAGCACGGCGGGTACGGTGGAGTCGCTGGCCTACCAGAGCGGCAACGAATACGTGGTCGAGATCAGTCCGCGACAGGCGCCCGCCGCCGTCGGTGCGGTCAACGCCGGTACGGTCACCCAGGCGGCGAAGGCCGTCGGCCAGCGTGGCTACTCGGGCAAGCCGGTCACCTTCAACTTCCAGGACGTGCCGGTGCGCACGGTGCTGCAGTTGATCGCCGAAGAATCCAACCTCAATGTCGTGGCGTCCGATTCGGTGCAGGGCAACGTGACCCTGCGCCTGGTCAACGTTCCGTGGGACCAGGCGCTGGACATCGTGCTGCGCGCGAAGGGCCTGGACAAGCGTCGCGATGGCAGCGTGATCTGGGTCGCGCCGCAGGCCGAGCTGGCCAAGTTCGAGCAGGAGAAGGAAGACGCCCGCATCGCCATCGAGAACCGCGAAGACCTGGTGACCGATTACGTGCAGATCAACTACCACAGCGCCACGCAGATCTTCAAAGCGCTGACCGAGGCCAAGGGCATCGGCGGCGGTGGCGGTGGTGGAAGTGGCGGTTCCTCGTCGCAGGAGGAAAGCGGGTTCCTGTCCACGCGCGGCCGCATCGTTGCCGACGAGCGCACCAACACGCTGATGATCAGCGACATCCCCAAGAAGATCGCACGCATGCGCGAACTGATCGGGGTGATCGATCGTCCAGTGGACCAGGTGCTGATCGAAAGCCGCATCGTGATCGCCACCGACACCTTCGCCCGCGAACTGGGTGCGAAGTTCGGCATCAGCGGCAGCCGCGACAATGTCTACTTCAGCGGCAGCCTCGACGCCAACGCCAAGACCCGCAAATCGCAGGTCGATACCGCGCTGGAAAATGCCAAGGCCGTGCGTGAGTGGCAGGCCGGTGGCAGTGTCGGTCCGGCACCGGTGCCGACCGGCTCGACCATCGAGCGTGGCCTGAACTGGAACCTGCCGGTGGCCCTGGCCAACAACCCGGGTTCGCTGGCGCTGTCGATCCTCAACGCGGGCTACCTGCTGGATGTCGAGTTGTCGGCCATGCAGGAGGAATCGCGTGGCGAAGTGATCTCCAATCCGCGCGTGGTCACCACCAACCAGCGCGAGGCGATGATCAAGCAGGGCAAGGAGATCGGTTACGTCACCATCAGCGGTACCGGTGCCGCCGGGGGCGCGGGTTCGACGCCGAACGTGCAGTTCAAGGAAGTCGTGCTGGAGCTGCGGGTGACCCCGACGATCACCAATGACAACCGCGTGTTCCTGAACATGCAGGTCAAGAAGGATGAAGTCGATCGCCTGATCGAACTGCAGGGCTACGGTACGGTGCCGTCGATCAACCGCCGCGAAGTCAATACCGCGGTGCTGGTCGAGGACGGCCAGACCGTGGTGATCGGCGGTGTGTACGAGTTCACCGATCGCAACAGCATCAGCAAGGTGCCGTTCCTGGGCGATGTGCCGTTCCTGGGCAATCTGTTCAAGAAGCGCGGTCGCAACAAGGACAAGGCCGAGCTGCTGGTGTTCGTGACGCCGAAGGTGCTGCGCGTGGCCAAGCAGAACTGAGCCACCGCCTGCAGCAGGTGCGAAACGGGGCCGCCATGTGCGGCCCCGTCTGCGTTGCGGCCATGCATCCACGCAGGGCGTGGACGCTGTTCAGCGTCTCTTGATGCCATCGCCGGGGCACCCTGCGATGATGTCGGGAACCCGTGCCGTCCTGTGCCGGTCAAAGGCCCTCATGAACCTGCCCCCGCCGATGCCCGAATCTGCAATGCCGGCTGCCACGCCGGCCACGTCCCACCTGCACGCGGCGTTCAACACGTTGCGCGAGGCGCTGTCGGCCGAGATCGTCGGCCAGGCCGCCCTGGTCGAGCGCCTGCTGATCGCGCTGCTGGCTGATGGCCATCTGCTCGTGGAGGGCGCGCCCGGGTTGGCCAAGACCACCGCCATCCGCGCCCTGGCAGCGCGCCTGGAGGCCGATTTCGCGCGCGTGCAGTTCACCCCGGACCTGTTGCCTGCCGATCTGACCGGTACCGAGATCTGGCGCCCGCAGGAAGGCCGTTTCGAATTCGTGCCGGGCCCGATCTTCCATCCGATCCTGCTGGCCGATGAAATCAATCGTGCACCGGCCAAGGTGCAGTCGGCGCTGCTGGAAGCGATGGGCGAGCGCCAGGTCACCGTGGGTCGCCACACCTATGCGTTGCCCTCGTTGTTCCTGGTGATGGCCACGCAGAACCCGATCGAGCAGGAGGGCACGTTCCCGTTGCCCGAAGCGCAGCTGGACCGCTTCCTGATGCATGTGCGCATCGGTTATCCGGACCAGACGGCCGAGGCGGAAATCCTGCGGCTGGCGCGCGAACGTGCGCGCGGCGCGCTGGGTGAAGCCCCGGCGGCCCCGGAGAAAATGCCGATGCAGGATGTCTTCCAGGCGCGTCGCCAGGTACTGGACCTGCACATGGCACCGGCCCTGGAACGCTACCTGGTGGAGCTGGTGCTGGCCTCCCGCGATCCGGCCCGCTACGACCCCGCGCTGGGCCGTCGCATCGCGTGGGGCGCCAGCCCGCGCGGTTCGATCGCGCTGGAGCGTTGCGCGCGTGCGCGCGCATGGTTGGCCGGCCGTGACTTCGTCACCCCTGATGACGTGCGTGCGGTGGCTGCGGACGTGCTGCGCCATCGCGTGCTGCCGAGCTACGAGGCGACCGCCGAAGGCTGGGATGGCGAACGGCTGGTGCAGGAACTGCTGGCCCGGGTGCCGGCACCCTGAGCCTGCGCATGACCGATACATCCCAGGAGCATGGAGTGTCCGCCAGCGAAGGCGATGGACTGCGCCCGCAGCTGGCCGAGCTGGTGGCGCTGCGCCGTCTGGCCCAGCGTCCGCCGCCGCCCCGTCGCGGCCGCGCCGGCAATGCGGGGCAGGCACCGTCGCCGCTGCGCGGGCGCGGCATGGAGTACGCCGAATCGCGCGAGTACGTCGCCGGTGACGATGCCCGTCATATCGACTGGCGCGTGACCGCGCGCACCGGTCGTGCCCATACCAAGCTGTTCCAGGCCGAACGCGAACGGGTCAGTCTGATCGTGGCCGATACCTCGCCTGCGCTGTATTTCGGCACCCGCGTGCGCTTCAAGTCGGTGCAGGCTGCGCGTGCCGGTGCAGTCGCCGCCTGGTCGGCGCAGCGCCGCGGCGACCGCATCGGTGCGCTGCGGGGCAGTGACCGCGAAGCGCCGGTGGCGCCAGCCGGCGGACCACGTGGCGTGCTGCGTGTGCTCGACGCGCTGACGCGCTGGTATGCACAACCTCCGGCCGATGATCTGGGTCTGGAGCGCGCGCTGGACCACGCGGCGCGCGTACTGCGTCCGGGCGCACGGCTGCTGGTGCTGGCCGACCCGCAGCAGGCCATCCGCATTGCGCCGGCGCGATGGGGAGCGCTGGCCCAGCATCACGACCTCAGCCTGGTGCTGCTGGTCGATCCGCTGGAGCTGCAGCCGCCGTCGGCGCCCCTGCAGTTCCTTGCCGCCCAGCAGCGCATCGGACTGGACCTGCGCCGCGGCGACGTGCAGGCGCAGTGGCATGCGCATTTCGTTGAACCGCTGCAGGAACTGCAGCGCCAGCTGGGGGCACGCCGCATCGATGTGCAGGTGCTGAGCAGTGATGCGGCCAGCGATGCCTGGCTGGCGCCGGCGCCTACCGAGGTACCCGCATGAGCACAGCGCTGCCCCTGCGCGATGTGCAGCTGCCACCGGCACCGTCGTGGTGGCCACCGGCCCCCGGCTATCTGATGATCGGGGCGGTTCTGCTGCTGGCGCTGCTGATCCTCGCCCTGCTGTGGTGGCGTCGCCGTCGGCGTCAGCAGCGCTGGTTGCAGGCGTTTGATCGCGAGCTGGCGGGCGCGACCGATGCCGCCGCTGAGGTGGCGGCCATTGCGGGCCTGCTGCGCCGTGCCGCGCGTCAGGCACGGCCGGGAAGCGAAGCGTTGCATGACCACGCCTGGTGGCAGCGGGTAGATCCGCAGGCGACGTTGCCGGCGGCGCAGCGCGATCTGCTTGCCGAGGGCGCGTACCGGCCGCAGGTGGATGCGGCCGATGTCGCAGTGCTGCGCCGCTGGGCACGCGGACGTTACCTGGCGATGCTGCAGGAGCGGCGCCGATGAGTGCGCTGGCGAGTTACTGGCCCTGGCCGGACCTGCAGCTGGCCTGGCCATTGGCGCTGTTGGCGGTGCCGTTGCCGTTGCTGATGCTGGCCTGGAAGCGCCGTGCCGCCCCCGGCGCTGCGCTGCGCGTGCCCTATGCCGCGACCGAACTGGAGGCCCTGGCCGGAGCGGGTCGTATCGATGCGCGCAGGTGGCGTGCGCTGCTGCTGTGGCTGGGCTGGATCGCGCTGTGCGTGGCGCTGGCGCGGCCGCAGCAGTTGGGCGAGGCGATCACACCGCCGCAGCAGGGGCGCCAGATGATGCTGGCGATGGACGTGTCCGGCAGCATGGGCGAGGCCGACATGGTGCTCGGCGGCCAGGCCGTCGATCGGCTGACCGCCGCCAAGGCCGTGCTGGCCGACTTTCTTGACCGTCGTGCAGGCGATCGCATCGGCCTGCTGATCTTTGGTGATCGGGCCTATACGCTGACCCCGCTCACTGCCGACCTGGCCAGCGTCCGCGACCAGCTGCGCGACAGCGTGGTCGGCCTGGCCGGGCGCGAGACCGCCATCGGCGATGCCATCGGCCTTGCGGTCAAGCGCCTGCGCAGCCAGCCCGAGGGCCAGCGTGTGCTGATCCTGCTCACCGATGGCGTCAGCAATGCAGGCGTGCTGGAACCGCTGCGTGCGGCGGAGGTAGCGCGTGCCGAGGGCGTGCGCATCCACACCGTCGCCTTTGGCGGCGATGGCAGCATGCGCTTTCTCGGCATTCCGATTTCCGCCGACCAGGACCCGGTGGACGAGGCGACGCTCAGGCAGATCGCCCGGATGACCGGCGGCCAGTTCTTCCGCGCCCGCGACACGGCCGAGCTTGCAGGCATCTACGCCGAACTGGACCGGCTGGAGCCCATCGCGGAGAAGGGGCCGGTCCTGCGCCCGCGCGATGAGCGTTATCCCTGGCCGCTGGGCGTGGCGCTGCTGCTCGGTGCGCTTGCATGGGCATGGCCGGAGCGTCGTCGATGATCGCCCTGGCATCCCATCTGCCGGACTGGAACGCGCTGCATTTCCTGCGGCCTGACTGGCTGTGGGCGTTGGCCGCGCTGCCGTTGATCGTGGCCGTAGCGATGTATCGACAGCGCCGCAGCGATGCATGGCGGCAGGCGGTCGATGCCCATCTGCTGCCCCATCTGCTGGCGTCGGGGTCGCGCCGTCGCATGCGCCTGCCGTGGGCGCAGCTGCTGGGCTGGACGCTGGCGTGCCTGGCCCTGGCCGGGCCCAGCTGGCGACAGCAGGCGCAGCCGATGTTCCAGGCCAGCGCACCGTTGCTGGTGGTGCTGGACCTGTCCAGCCGGATCACCGCCACCGACCTGCCACCGTCGCGCCTGCTGCAGGCGCGGGCCAAGATCGGCACGTTGCTGCGCGCCCGCGAGGGCGGCCAGGTTGGGCTGATCGTCTATGCGGACGATGCCTATACCGTCGCTCCGTTGACCGAGGATGCCAGCAATGTCGCGCTCTATCTGGACGCGCTGTCACCGGATGTCATGCCGCGCGATGGCCAGCGTGCCGATCGTGGCATCGATTGGGCGACACGGCTGATGCGGCAGACCGGCGCGCCCCAGGGGCAGATCCTGGTGGTCACCGACCAGGCTGACGATGAGGCCGAACTCGCTGCTTCGCAGGCCCGCAGCCTGGGGCTGCAGGTGTCGGTGCTGGGTCTGGGAACTCCGGGCGGTGCCGCGTACCGCGACAGCAGCGGCCAGATCCGCCAGGCCGCGCTGGACGAAGGCCGCCTGCGCGCCGTGGCGACGGCCGGCGGCGGCCGCTATGTGCGGATCGCTGCCGATGACCGCGACCTGCGCGCGCTGGGTGTGCTCGATGCCCGTGAAGGCACAGCGCTGCAGCGGCCGGGTACCGGTCACCAATGGCGCGACGAAGGCTTCTGGTTGCTGCCGCCGTTGATGCTGCTTGCGTTGCTGGCGTTCCGACGGCGTGCGCTGCTGGCTGCCGTGCTGGCGGTCGGCCTGTTGCCGTGGACGGACGGCGCGCAGGCGCAGGCACAGACGCGGCCGGTGCAGGGCACGCTGTGGAAGCGGGCGGACCAGGTGCAGCATCAGCGTCTGGCCGAAGGCGTACAGGCCTACCGCCAGGGTGACTTCGCACGTGCCCGGCAGCAGTTCGAAGGGCTCGACACCGCGGCCGGCTGGTACAACCTCGGCAATGTGCTGGCCCGCCAAGGCCAGTACGACGATGCCATAGCCGCCTACGATCGCGCACTGGCCCTGCAGCCGGGGATGGCCGACGCGGTGGCCAACCGGGCTGTTGTCGATGCTGCACGCAAGCGCAAGCCGCCGGGTGGCCAGCGGCAGAACCCGGGACAGCAGAATCCGCCCCGGAAGCCGTCCTCGACGCCGCAGGATCAGCAGGGCCAGCCACAGCAGGGCCAGCCGTCGGGGCAGGGACAGCCGCAGGCGCCCTCGCAGCGCCCCCCGCCCTCAGACGCCGGCGCCCAGCCGCAACCGCGGCCCGGTGAGCGTGGTGATCAGGGACCGCCGTCACCGCCCCAGGCCGAGGACGCCCATGCGCAGGCCGAGGCCGACGCGCAGCAGCGACAGCGCATGCAGCAGGCCATCGAACAGGGGCGCGAGGGCCGGGAGAAGAGTGATCCGACCGTGGCGGGCGATGACGGCCGCACGCCGCGCCAGCGCGAGGAACAACAGGCGGTGGACGCCTGGATGCGGCGCGTGCCGGATGATCCGGGCGCGTTGCTGCGTGCCAAGTTCCAGCTGGAAAACGAACGCAGGAAGAGGGAAGGGCGATGAACATGCACGGCCTACGCCGGTGTGCGGCAATGCTGCTGCTGTGGCTGCCATTGATGGCCTGGGCAGAGCCGCGGGCATGGCTGGACCGCGATCGCATCGCGATGGGGGATACGGTCACCCTCAACGTGCAGAGTGATGCCGGTGCGCCGGACTTCGCGCCGCTGCGCGGTGACTTCGATCTCAGTGGGCAGACCAGCAGCCGCCAAGTGGAGTGGAGCAACGGCAGCATGCAGCAACGCAGTCTGTATGGCGTGGCGCTGACACCGCGACGCAGTGGCGCGCTGACGATCCCGGCCCTGCAGGTGGGTACTGCGCAGACCGCACCGCTGACGTTGCAGGTGGACGCCGCCGCCCCGGTCACCGCTGCCAACGGTGCGGCCATGGCGTTCATACAGACCGATGTCGACGATGACACGCCCTACGTGCAGCAGAGCGTTGGCGTGGTCGTGCGCCTGTTCTTCGCCTCGCAGCTGGCCTCCGGCGAGCTCATCGTGGATACGCCCGCCGGTGCCTCGCTGCAGCGGGTGGGCGACGACCGCACCGACGTGAGGCAGGTCAATGGACGCCGCTACAACGTGGTCGAGCGCCGCTTCCTGCTGATTCCCGAGCGCAGCGGGACACTGCGCCTGGCCGGCGCGCGCTTCAACGGCCGCAGCGCAGGCGGCTTCTTCGATGACTTTTTCGGAAGGGGCGATGGCCGCATGAACGCCACCGGCGCCGACCGCACGCTGCAGGTACAGGCACAGCCGGCGCAGGCGCCGCAGCCGTGGCTGCCGTTGCAGGGCCTGCAGTTGCGCTATACCAGTGCGCCGAGTACTGCACGTACCGGCGAGGCCGCCACCATCGTGGTCGAAGCGATCGCCGAAGGTGCCACCCGTGCCCAGTTCACCGACCTTCCGGTTCCGGACCTCGGCACGGCGGCGCAGGTGTTCGCCGAACCGGCGCAGTACGAAGAGACCTTCACTGGCAGCACCCCGCGGTTGAAGATCACCCGTCGTTACTCCGTCGTGCCCCGCCAGCCGGGTCCGCTGCAGGTGCCGGGGCCGAGGGTGTCATGGTGGAACGTGCGCGACGGCAGCGCGCAGCAGGCACGACTACCGGACCTGGCACTGACGGTCAGCGCCGGTACGGGCACTGCCGCGCCCGCCCCGCCGCCGCCGATCGACACCGATGCAGCGCTGCCCGACGACGACACGCGCATTGCGGCCACCGATCCGATCGCCTCGGGGACGCCGAGCCAGCCCTGGCCCTGGATTGCCGCGGTGATCGGCCTGGCGCTGCTGTGGCTGCTGACCCTGCTGTGGGGCTGGCAGCGCGGACGCGGCGGGCCGTCCATGCGCGGTGCCACTCGCCCGCCGGGGCCGCCGTCCGGGCCGGAAGCCAGCGAAGGACGCGGCAGCGTCGCCGAACTGCGCCGGGTGCTGGACGGCGAGGGCTTTGACCAGGTCGAAGCGCAGCTGTGCGCGATGGCAGGTGTACCGCGGTTGGAGCAGGTCATCGCCAGGCTGGGTGATCCGAACCAGCGCCAGGTGCTGCAGGAGCTCCAGCAGGTGCGATGGGGCGGGCAGGGAGAGCCGGCACCACTGCGTGTGCGGTTGCGCGAGGCCTTCCGTGACGGACCACACTGGTCGGGGACCGCCCGCGGCACCGACACTGGGCTGGCGCCGCTGTATCCGCAGCGCCGAACCTGAACCGGCGCCGCTTGCGCGCTTTGTTAGAGTGCATTCATTTTTCGAGGAAACCTGCGTATGACAGCAGCTGCCGCCGGCAAGAAGACGTTGCCCCTGCACTGGAAGATGGGCATCGGCTTCGCGATCGGCCTGATCCTGGGACTGACCGTGCACGCCCTGGGTGGCAGCGTCGATGGTCTGCAGACCGGTGCCAAGTGGGTCATGGACTACATCACCACGCCTGCATCGGGGCTGTTCCTCAACCTGATCTTCATGCTGATCGTGCCGTTGATCTTCTCGGCGCTGATCATGGGCGTGTCGGAGATGGGCGACATCCGCGCCCTCGGCCGCATCGGCTGGAAGACGCTGGCCTATACCGTGCTGCTGTCCGGCATCGCCGTGGCCATCGGCCTGGTGCTGGTCAACCTGCTCAAGCCCGGCGTCGGCGTCGATCCGCAGACCGCCGCGCTGATGCTCTCGGAGAACGCCGAACGCAGCAAGGAGATCGTCGCCGGCATCCATGGCACGCCGAAGGGCATGGACATGCTGCTGTCGATCGTGCCGAGCAACGTGCTGCAGGCGGCCTCCGACAACGGCGCGATCCTCTCGCTGATGTTCTTCGCGCTGATGTTCGGCATCGGCATGGTGCTGACCGATGACGAGAAGGTCGCCCCGCTGCGCCGCGCCATCGAAGGCGTGTTCGAAATCTCGATGACCCTGATCAATCTGGTCATCCGCCTGGCACCGTATGCGGTGGCCTGCTTCATGTTCAACCTGGCCGCGCTGTTCGGTTTCGAGCTGATCATCCGCCTGGGCGCCTACGTGGGCGTGGTGGTGCTGGCACTGGGCCTGCACATGGTGGTGACCTACGGCGCCGCCGTGTGGCTGTCGGGCCGTTCGCCGCTGTCGTTCTTCCGCGATACCCAGGAAGCGACGGTGATGGCCTTCTCCACCGCCTCCAGCAACGCTACCCTGCCGACCGCGCTGCGCGTGGCCGACCAGATGGGCCTGCCGCAGCGCGTGTCCCGCTTCGTGCTGACCGTGGGCGCCACCGCCAACCAGAACGGCACGGCGCTGTTCGAGGGCGTGACGGTGATCTTCCTGGCCCAGTTCTTCGGCGTGGACCTGAGCATCGGCCAGCAGATCATGGTGATGGCGGTGTGCATCCTGGGGGGCATCGGTACCGCGGGCGTGCCGTCGGGTTCGCTGCCGGTGGTGGCGATGATCTGCGCCATGGTGGGGGTCAACCCGCTGGGGATCGGCCTGATCCTGGGCGTGAACCATTTCCTGGACATGTGCCGCACGGCGCTGAACGTGACCGGCGATCTGGCGCTGACCACCCTGGTGGCCAAGGGCGAGGGCCACGACGGCCCGGCGCTGGTTCCCGACCGCGACTGAGTCCTGGCGACCTGATCGGGGTCGGATTCCTTTCCGCACGGAAAGGGCTCCGACCCCTTTTCACATGCGGAATCCGGCGGAGATCACGACGTTGCCGGCCAGCGCCCGCACGACCTGGCAAGTGGAACTGACCCCCACCCGGTGACTATGGGACAATAGGCCGCCCGCACGTCCGCGGCCGCCTCCCGATTCCGACAGAACCATGACGCAGCCTACCCGTCGCCAGTTGGCCAACGCCATCCGCTTCCTTGCCGCCGATGCGGTTGAAACCGCAAAGTCCGGCCACCCCGGCATGCCCATGGGCATGGCCGACATCGCCGAAGTGCTCTGGAACGACTACCTTCGCCACAACCCGAGCAATCCGCACTGGTTCAACCGCGACCGTTTCGTGCTGTCCAACGGCCACGGCTCGATGCTGCAGTACGCGCTGCTGCACCTGAGCGGTTACGACCTGCCGATCGAGCAGCTCAAGCTGTTCCGCCAGCTTGGCAGCCACACCGCCGGTCACCCGGAGCGCCATGAAACCCCCGGCGTGGAAACCACCACCGGCCCGCTGGGCCAGGGTTTCGCCAATGCCGTGGGCTTCGCCCTGGCCGAGAAGCTGCTGGCGCAGCGCTTCAACCGTCCGGAACTGGAAGTCGTCGACCATCGCACCTGGGTGTTCATGGGCGATGGCTGCCTGATGGAAGGCGTCTCGCATGAAGCCGCTTCGCTGGCCGGCACCTGGGGCCTGCACAAGCTGGTCTGCTTCTGGGACAACAACCACATCTCCATTGATGGCAACGTCGAAGGCTGGTTCACCGACAACACGCCGGAGCGTTTCGAGGCCTATGGCTGGAACGTGGTCCGCGATGTCGATGGTCACGACCCGGAGAGCATCAAGGCCGGCATCGAGGCCGCGCTGTCGCAGAGCGACAAGCCGACCCTGATCTGCTGCCGCACCACGATCGGCTTTGGTTCGCCGAACAAGGCCGGCAAGGAATCCAGCCACGGTGCTCCGCTGGGCAAGGACGAGCTGGAAGCCACCCGCAAGCAGCTGGGCTGGGAGTACGGCCCGTTTGAAATCCCGCAGGCCATCTACGATGGCTGGCGCGCCAACGGTGCCGGCACCCTGCGCCAGGCCGAATGGGAACAGCTGTTCGACAAGTATGCGGCCCAGTATCCGGCCGAAGCCGCTGAACTGACCCGTCGTTCGCACGGCGAACTGCCGGCCGACTTCGTTGCCCAGGCCGACGCGTACATCGCCAAGGTCGCGGCTGAAGGCCCGACGATCGCCTCGCGCAAGGCCTCGCAGCTGGCCATCGAGGCCTTCGCGCCGCTGCTGCCGGAAATCGTCGGCGGCTCGGCCGACCTGGCGCACTCCAACCTGACCCTGTGGAAGGGCAGCACCTCGGTCGCCAGCGACGACGCCAACGCCAACTACGTGTACTACGGCGTGCGCGAGTTCGGCATGACCGCGATCGCCAACGGCCTGGCGCTGCATGGCGGCTTCATTCCGTTCGATGCCACCTTCCTGGTGTTCAGCGATTACGCCCGCAACGGCGTTCGCATGAGCGCGCTGATCCCGGCCCATGCCATCCACGTCTACACCCACGATTCGATTGGCCTGGGCGAAGACGGTCCGACCCACCAGCCGGTGGAGCATCTGGCCTCGCTGCGCTACATCCCGAACAACGACGTGTGGCGCCCGTGCGATGCCGTCGAGTCGGCGGTGAGCTGGAAGGCGGCGATCACCCGCCAGGACGGCCCGAGCTGCCTGGTGTTCAGCCGTCAGAACCTGCCGCACCAGCCACGGAGCGCCGAGCAGATCGCGCAGATCGAGCGTGGCGGCTACGTGCTGGCCGACGCTGCCGGTACCCCGGACGTGATCCTGATCGCCACCGGTTCGGAAGTCTCGCTGGCCACGGAAGCGAAAGCCCAGCTGGACGCGGCCGGCCTCAAGACCCGCGTGGTCTCGATGCCGTCCACCGATGTGTTCCTGCGCCAGGATGCGGCATATCGTGAATCGGTGCTGCCGAACGCCGTGCGCAAGCGCGTGGCGGTGGAAGCCGGCGTCACTGGTTTCTGGCGCCAGTTCGTCGGCCTGGGCGGTGCGGTGATCGGTATCGACACCTTCGGTGCCTCGGCCCCGGCCGCCCAGCTGTACAAGCACTTCGGC
>NZ_JASGBV010000124.1:0-15718 GCF_030053245.1 Stenotrophomonas sp. RS-48 | reverse complement strand
CTGCTGGTCGCGCTGGCGCTGATCCTGGTATATGCCTTCGGCTACTGGAGGCTGCATCGCGAAAGCAGCCAGCGCCGCGCGCTGGAACAGCGGCTGCAGGAAGTGACCGCCAACCTGCCTGCGGTGGTCTACCGGGCGCGCCGCAGCGGCGAGGGCGACTACAGCCTGCCGCTGGTCGCCGGCGACGTGCAGTCGCTGTTCGGCATGAGTCTGGACAGTGTGCGGCTGGACCATCGCCGGCTCATGGCGGCGGTGCATGTCGACGATCGCAAGCCGGTGCTGGATCACCTGGAAGCCGCAGCGCGGGCCCGTGCGCCGATCGACATCACCTTCCGCACGCTGGGTCCCCATGGCTGGCGCTGGATCCGTTCGCATGGCAGGCCGTTGCCGGGCGAGAGCGACGACATCGAGTGGAGTGGCTACTGGATGGACGTCAGCCAGGCGCAGGCACGCACCCGTGCCCTGGCCGGGGCACGCCATCAGGCCGAAGAGACTGCAGCGGCGAAGACGCACTTCCTGGCCACCATGAGCCACCAGATCCGCACACCGATGAGCACGCTGCTGGGCATGCTCGAATGCCTGGCGGACAGCCCCCTGGACCCGTGCCAGCGGCAGGTCCTGTCCACCGTCGATGTGGCCGCGCAGATGCTGCGGCAGATTCTCGATGATGTGCTCGACAGTCATCGGTTGCAGGCGCTGCCGTTGCAGCTGCGTGCCACCGACATGGGTGCGCTGGCCACGGCCGTGCAGCAGCTGCTGGCACCGGTGGCGGCCAGCCGTGCGTTGCACCTGCGGTGCGTGCTTGATCCTGCGCTGCAGCGGTGGCTGCTGGCCGATGGCCTGCGCGTGCGCCAGGTCCTGTTCAACCTGGTGGGCAACGCACTGAAGTTCACCCTGCACGGAGGTGTGGAACTGCGGCTGCGGGTGCTGCGGACGCAGGCGGCAGGACAATGCCTGCGCCTGCAGGTGAGCGACAGTGGTGTAGGCATCAGTCCCGAGCGGCAGCAGGCCGTGTTCGCCGATTACATCCAGGCCGAGCCGTCGACGGGGCGCCGGTTCGGCGGCAGCGGCCTGGGCCTGGCCATCTGCCGGGACCTGGTGGCCTCGATGGGCGGCGAGCTGCAGCTGCAAAGCTCGCCGGGCAAGGGCACGCGCATCTGGTTCGACCTGGAGTTCGCCAGCTGCCTGGCGCCACTGGAGGCGGTGCCGGCCATGGCCGAGGTGGTCGCGCGACTGCCTGCGGCACGGGTGCTGGTGGCCGAGGACCACCCGACCAACCTGCAACTGCTGGTGCAGCGGCTGCGCGAGCTGGGCCTGCAGGTGCACGCCACTGCCGATGGCCTGCAGGCGCTGGCGGCATGGCGGGCGCAGGGCTTCGATGTTGTCGTTACCGATTGCCACATGCCCGGCATGGACGGGTTCGCGCTGGCGCGTGCGATCCGCGAAGACCCCTGCCCTTCGCGTGCACGGGTGCCGATCATCGCGCTGACGGCCAGCGTGCTGGAGAGCACGCGCGAGGCCTGTCGTGCCGCCGGCATCGACCGGTTCCTGGCCAAGCCGGTCGACACCCAGGGGTTGCGCGCGACGCTGGCCGACGTACTGCCGGCAATGGAACCCGGCTCAGTTGGACAGTAGACGGACGATGCTGGCAGCGGCGTCGCGGCCTTCAGCCACAGCGGTTACCACCAGGTCGGCGCCGCGTACCGCATCACCGCCGGCGAACAGGCGCGGATGCGCGGTCTGGAAGGGCAGCCGGTCCTTGCCGCCGGCAACGATGCGACCGTTCGCCTGGCCCTGCACACCGTGTTCGGCCAGCCAGGCCGGAACGCTCGGCGCGAAACCGAAGGCGATGATGACCACGTCCGCCTCCAGCAGCGACTCGCTGCCCTCGATCGGCACCGCGTTGCGGCGTCCTTGGGCGTCGGCCTCACCCAACCGGGTTTCAACCACGGTCACGCCGATCGCTTCGTCGTCGGCGCCGGCCTCGATCGACAGCGGCTGCCGGTTGAACAGGAAGCGCACGCCTTCCTCGCGCGCATTGGCGACTTCACGCGCGCTGCCGGGCATGTTGGCCTCGTCGCGACGGTACGCGCAGGTGACCTTGGCTGCGCCGAGCCGCACCGCGCTGCGCACGCAGTCCATGCCGGTGTCGCCGCCGCCGAGCACGACCACGCGCTTGCCGTTGAGGTCGGGCAGGGCGATCTGGTCCTCCCAGCCGGCGATCGGTCGACCCTGCGGGTCATCGCCGCCGACGATGCGGCTGTTCTGCACCAGGAACGGCAGGGCCGGCAGCACCCCCTTCAGGTCCTGGCCCGGCAGGCCGCCGTCGGTGTAGCGGTAGGCCCCGGTGCCGACGAACACCGCGTCGTGGCTGTCCAGCAGCTGCTGCACGCTGATGTCGCGGCCAATCTCCACGCCCAGACGGAACTGCACGCCCATCCCTTCGAGCACCTCGCGGCGACGATGGATGACGTCCTTGTCCAGCTTGAAGCTGGGGATGCCGAACTGCAGCAGGCCGCCGATCTGTTCGTAGCGGTCGTACACCACGGCGGTGACGCCGGCCCGGGCCAGGCGATCGGCACAGGCCAGACCCGCCGGACCGGCACCGATCACCGCCACGCTGTGGCCGGTGGGCTGCACGGCACCCAGGTCCGGACGCCAGCCACTGGCGAGTGCGGTATCGACGATGTACTTCTCCACCGCACCGATGGTCACCGCACCGAATTCCTCCAGGGTGCAGCTGCCTTCGCACAGGCGATCCTGCGGGCAGACCCGGCCGCACACTTCCGGCAGCGGGTTGGTGCTGTGGCACAGCGTGGCGGCCTCGTGGATGCGGTTCTCCTGCACCAGCTGCAGCCACTGTGGAATGGCGTTGTGTACCGGGCATTTCCAGCTGCAGTAGGGGTTGCCGCAGTCCAGGCAGCGCCCGGCCTGGTACTGCGCATCCTCCTTGCCGAACTTTCCGTACAGCTCGCCCCAGTCGCCGGAGGTGCGCAGTTCAACCGGAATGCGCTGCGGCATGGTGCGGGGCAGATCGAGGAACTGGAAGGCGTGCTTGCGGCTCATGGCGGGCTCTGTGATTTCGATGGCCGACCAGAGGCCGGCACTACTGCGGTGAGGGAGCAGGCGCGCGCCGGTTGCGGGCGGCGCGCCGGAGGCGCTTACGCCGCGCGTCGAAGGGTCTCGGTCAGCGATTCGATGCTGGCGGCCTTCGGTTTGACCAGCCAGAACTTGCCGATGTAATCGCGGAACTCGTCCAGGATCTGCTGCGCCCAGATGCTGCCGGTCAGTTCGCGATGGCGGCCGATCAGGCGGTGCAGGTGCTGGCGGTAGTTCTCGAAGCCTTCGGCGGACACGCGATGGATATCGATCAGCTCGTGGTTGTAGCGGTCCACGAAGTCGCGGTCCACATCCAGCACGTAGGCCAACCCCCCGGTGAAGCCGGCACCGAAGTTCAGGCCGACCTTGCCCAGCACCAGCACCACGCCGTCGGTCATGTACTCGCAGCAGTGGTCCCCGGCGCCTTCCACGACCGCGAGTGCACCGGAATTGCGGACCGCGAAGCGCTCGCCGGCACGTCCGGCGGCGAACAGCTCGCCACCGGTGGCGCCATACAGGCAGGTGTTGCCGATGATCGCAGTGCTGCGCGCCTCGAACCGCGCGCCGCGCGGCGGACGTACCACCAGGCGGCCGCCGGCCATGCCTTTGCCGACGTAGTCGTTGGCTTCGCCCTCCACTTCCAGATGCAGGCCGCCGACATTGAAGGCGCCGAAGCTCTGGCCGGCGCTGCCACGGAAGCGCAGCTCCAGGGGGGCGTCGGCCATGCCCTGGTTGCCGTGCGCGCGCGCCACCGCGCCGGCCAGGCGGGTGCCGATGCTGCGATCGGTGTTGTGGATCAGGAAGCGATGTTCGCCCCCCCTGCGCTGTTCGATCGCGTCCGCCAGCAGGCCATCCATCTGCGTGGCCAGGCTGTCCGGCGATTCGTACAGGCGCTGCGCCGCGCAGTGGCTGCCTTCGTAGCGCGCATCTGCCAGCAGGCGCGACAGGTCCACGCGCACGCCGTCGCGCGGTGCAGCCTCGATCTGCCGCAGCAGGTCGGTGCGGCCGACGATCTCCTCCAGCGAACGCGCGCCCAGGTACGACAGCCAGCCACGCACTTCCTCGGCCAGCAGGCGGAAGAAATTCTCCACGCGCTCGGGCTGGCCGGTGAAGTGGTTCTCGCGCAGGCGTTCGTCCTGGGTGGCCACGCCGGTGGCGCAGTTGTTGAGGTGGCAGATGCGCAGGTACTTGCAGCCCAGCACGATCATCGGCGCGGTGCCGAAGCCGAAGCTGTCCGCACCCAGCAGCGCGGCCTTGACCACGTCCAGGCCGGTCTTCAGGCCACCATCGGTCTGCAGCAGGGTGCGCCCGCGCAGGTCGTTGGCCAGCAGCGCCTGGTGCGCTTCGGCCACGCCCAGCTCCCACGGCACACCGGCGTAGCGGATCGAGCTGACCGGCGAGGCACCGGTGCCGCCGTCGTGGCCGGAGATGGTGATCAGGTCCGCGCCGGCCTTGACCACGCCGGCGGCGATGGTGCCGACGCCGGCATGGCTGACCAGCTTCACCGATACCAGCGCGGTCGGGTTGACCTGCTTGAGATCGTAGATGAGCTGCGCCAGGTCCTCGATGGAATAGATGTCGTGGTGCGGTGGCGGCGAGATCAGGCCGATGCCCGGCCGCGCGTAGCGCAGGCGGGCGATCAGCTCGTTGACCTTGTGCCCCGGCAGCTGGCCGCCTTCGCCGGGCTTGGCGCCCTGCGCGACCTTGATCTGCAGCACCTCGGCATTGACCAGATACTCGGCGGTGACACCGAAGCGACCCGACGCCACCTGCTTGATCTTGCTGCGCCGTGGGGTGCCGTAGCGGGCCGGGTCTTCGCCACCTTCGCCGGAATTGCTGCGGCCGCCGAGGCGGTTCATCGCGATGGCCAGCGCCTCATGTGCTTCCGGCGACAGCGCGCCGAGGCTGATCGCAGCGGTATCGAAGCGCGGGAACAGTTCGCTGGCCGGCGCCACCTCGTCCAGCGGCGTGGGTGCCGGCGCCGGCACCAGCTGAAGCAGGTCACGCAACGCCGATGGCGGCCGGGCATGCACGGCATCGCAGTACTGCTGCCAGGCGCGGGCATCACCACTGCGCGCCGCGCGCTGCAGGGTGGTGACCACGTCGGGGTTGTACATGTGGTACTCGCCGCCGTGCACGTACTTCAGCAGGCCGCCGACATCGACATCCTGCTGTGCATCCCAGGCCTGCGCGCACAGTTCGCGCGCATCGGCATCCAGCCGCGCGAAGCCGGCGCCGCCGATGCGCGAGGCGGTGTCGGGGAAGCACAGCGCGACCACTTCCGGCTCCAGGCCGATGATCTCGAACAGCTGCGCGCCGCGGTAGCTGGCCACGGTACAGATGCCCATCTTCGAGATGATTTTCGACAGGCCCTTGTAGACGCCCTTGCGGTAGCGGCGGCCGATCTGCGACTGCTCACCGCCCTTGCTGAGCTTGAGGATGCCGCGCCGGCCGAGGTCGAACAGGGTCTGGTAGGCAAGATACGGGTACACCGCAGTGGCCCCGAAGCCGAGCAGGCAGGCCATATGGTGCGGGTCGCGCGCAGTGCCGGTCTCGACGATCAGGTTGACGTCGCAGCGCAGCCCCAGCCGCGAGAGGTGATGATGCACCGCACTGGTGGCCAGCAGGGCGTGCACCATCGGTCGCCCGGCCACCGGATAGCGGTCGGACAGCAGCAGCATCACCATGCCTTCGCGTGCGGCGCGTTCGGCCTCCGCACAGATGCGCTCGATGCCGTTGCGCAGCCCTTCTTCCTCGCTGTAGGACAGGTCGAGCAGGCGGTTGGCCTGCAGGTACTGGTCCATCTTCAGCAGCTGGCGCAGCTTGCGTTGGCTGAGTACCGGCGAGTTGAGGATGACGTGGTTCACCGTCTCCGGGCCAGCATGGAAGATGTTGGTCTCCTTGCCGAGCTGGGTGGACAGGGACATGGCGCAGTCTTCGCGCAGCGGATCGATCGGCGGATTGGTGACCTGCGCGAATGCCTGCCGGAAGTAGTCGTACAGCGGCCGGCTGCGCTGGCTCAGTACCGCCATCGGCGTGTCATCGCCCATCGAGCCGGTGGCTTCCTGCTCGGTCTCGGCCAGCGGCCGCAGCACCTGCTCCACCTCCTCGCTGCTGAGCTGGTACAGCTTGTGGTAACTGCGCAGGGTGCCCTCGTCGAAGGGCTCCTCCACCAGCGAAGGATCGATCAGTTCGGTCTGCAGGTAGGTCACGCCCTGCTGCAGCCACTGCTTGTACGGTGCGCGGCCGCGGTTGATGCGGTCCACCGCGTCCGAATCGAGCAGGTCGCCGCGCTTGAGATCGATGGCCACCATTTCACCGGGGCCGAGCTTGCCCTTGCGTACCACGCGCTCGGTCGGCACTTCCCACACGCCCGCTTCGGAGGCGACCAGGAAGTGGCGGTCGGCGGTCAGCATCCAGCGCGCCGGGCGCAGGCCGTTGCGGTCCAGCGTACACACCGCATAGCGGCTGTCGCAGGCGACGATGCCGGCCGGGCCGTCCCAGGGCTCGCTGTTGAGGCCATGGAACTCGTAGAACGCGGCCAGATCCGGATCCTTGAACTCCAGCGACTGCGTCGCCGGTGGCACCAGGATGCGCAGCGCCTGGATCAATTCCATGCCGCCGGCGACCATCAGTTCCAGCATGTTGTCCAGGCTCTGCGAGTCCGAGCCATGCATGGAGATCACCGGATCGAACTCGGCGATGTCGAAGCGCGGTGTCTTCCACACCTTGCTGCGCGCCTGCGCCCAGCGACGGTTGCCCTCGATGGTGTTGATCTCGCCGTTGTGCGCGAGCAGGCGGAACGGATGCGCCAGCGGCCAGCGCGGCAGCGTGTTGGTGGAGAAGCGCTGGTGGAACACGATCGCGCTGGAGGCCAGCTCGCGCCGCTGCAGGTCCGGATAGAAGCGGCTGAGTTTGTCCGGCAGGACCATGCCCTTGTAGCTGATCGCATCCGGGGTGAGCGTGGTGACGTAGAAATCGCCATGGTCGCGCAGCTGCTGTTCGCTGCGACGGCGTGCGAGGTACAGCGCCAGGGCGAAGCCGGTGCCGTCCTGGCCGACACCGGCATCGACGAACACCTGCTCGATGCGCGGCAGCGTATCGCGCGCGAGCTGGCCGCAGACACTGTCGTCGATGGGAACCTCGCGCCAGCCCGCCACGCGGCAGCCTACCGCTTCAAGTTGCACCTGCAGCTGCGTCCGGCAGGCCTGCGCGGCGTCGGCGTCGTGCGGAAGGAACACCAGGCCCGCCGCAAAGCGGGTGGCCACGGTGATGCCCGCTTCGCTGGCCAGCAGTTTCAGGAATGCATCGGGGCGACGCAGCAGCAGCCCGCAGCCATCACCGGTGAGCCCGTCAGCGGCGACGCCGCCGCGATGGGTCATCCGCGAAAGCGCGGCGATGGCGGTATCCACCAGCAGGCGCGACGGCTGGTCGTCGAGCTGCGCGACCATGCCGAATCCACAGGCATCGCGCTCGGAGCGCGGGTCGTAAAGCCCTTGGCGGTTGCGGGGGGCCATCTCTACCTCGATGCGGAATGAAATGAGCGGGGACACTCAAGCCCGCCCAATCCCTGGAGCGCATCGTGAGGCCACCGGATGCCTCGAATAAAGCACAGGTTGCTGCAGCGCCGCAATACACGGTTGCAGGTGCAACGGAAAGCGCCGGCGGTGATCCGCCGGCGCGGGCCGGGATCAGCCGCAGCGGACGCCGCTGACCACGTCCTTGGCGTCCACTTCGATGTTCAGCCGGTCGCCCAGGAACTCCATCGTGGTCGCGTCATTGGGGTGCAGCACGCGCACCTGCTGAGCACCGGCATCTTCCTGGGCCTGCTTGCCCAGCGCATCGGTGTAGGCCTGGCCGACCAGGCTCTGCACCTGGCTGGCGTCGCAGGTGCCCACCGGCGGTGCCTCGGTGGCCTTGCCGGCTTCATCGGCCGGTGCCTTGGCGGCTTCGGCGGCCTGCTGGGCGTGGGCCGTGGCCGAATCCTGTTCATCCAGCGCCGGCGCCTGGCAGGCGGACAAGGCCAGCACGGCCGGCAGCAGCAGGGCGGAGAGCGAACGGGCGCGAATCGGGAACGACATCATGACTCCGGAAGGGACTGTGAAAGCCGGAGCATAGCTGCGA
The DNA here is from genome assembly GCF_030053245.1 of Stenotrophomonas sp. RS-48. Taxonomy (NCBI): domain Bacteria; kingdom Pseudomonadati; phylum Pseudomonadota; class Gammaproteobacteria; order Lysobacterales; family Lysobacteraceae; genus Stenotrophomonas; species Stenotrophomonas sp. RS-48. The sequence goes on along the minus strand of NZ_JASGBV010000124.1, from coordinate 7,495 downwards.
ACCCATCCTCACGTGTTTGTCTTGCGTTATTGACGCGGCCGCGTCATGTCGATCGCCACACTGCTGGCATGCCCACGTCCCCCACACCCGAGCGCGCGGCGGCGCGCGCGGCCGGCCTGCGCTACGTTGATGACACCCAACCGGGCTTCACCCGGCTGCGTGCAGGCAAAGGCTTCCGTTACCGTGATGCTGACGGCCACGCAGTGCGCGATGCGGCCACGCTGCAGCGTATCCGCGCATTGGCCATTCCCCCGGCTTACACCGCGGTATGGATCTGTGCGCATGCCAACGGCCACCTGCAGGCGACCGGCCGCGATGCGCGTGGCCGCAAGCAGTACCGTTATCACGCCGACTGGGCGAAGGTGCGCGATGCCGGCAAGTTCGATCGGATCATTGCGTTCGGCGAGGCACTGCCCACGCTGCGGCGGCGGCTGGCACGCGACCTGCGGCAGTCCGGATTTCCGCGGACCAAGGTGCTGGCCGTGGTGGTGGCGCTGCTGGCCGATACGCTGGTACGGATCGGCCATGAGACCTATGCCCGCGAGAACCGCTCGTTCGGGCTGACCACCCTGCGCAACCGCCACCTCGAGCTGCTTCGCGGGGGGCGGGTACGCATGCGGTTCCGGGGCAAGTCCGGCCAATTGCAGGAGGTGACGGTGGGTGACCGCCGCCTGGGCCAGATGGTGCGACGGTTGCAGCAGCTGCCGGGGCAGTCGTTGTTCCAGTACCGCGACGATGATGGCCAGGTGCAGCCGGTCGATTCCGGCGCAGTGAACGAGTACCTGCGCGATGTGATGGGTGAGGACTTCACCGCCAAGGATTTCCGTACCTGGGGCGGCACGGTGGCGGCGGTGCAGGCACTGGCTGCCACCGCGCTGCCCGAGCCCGCCAGCCAGCGCGCACTGGCCGCAGCACAGCGCGAGGTGGTCTGCCAGGTTGCCGCGCGTCTGGGCAACACCCCTGCGGTGTGCCGCAGGGCATACATCGATCCCTGTGTGTTCGCCGGCTGGGAGCGCGGCGAACTCACCGCGCTTGCCGGCCTGCGCGGCCCGCGGCAGTGGGAACAGGCCACGCTGCGCGTACTGCGGCGGGCACGCCGGCTCAGCCGCAGTAGATCGCGGTGATGTTGTTGGTGCGTCCCTTCTCGATGGTCAGGCGATCACCGCCTTCGCTGGCGGGCGGAACACGCGGACCGTCGTGGCGCAGCACCTGCACGTGCAGGCTGTCGCTGTCCACGCGTGCACGTTCAACGGTGGCCGCCGACGCTGCCAGACCGACGGCGCCGCGCACCATGTCGCTGTGGCACTGGCCGGAAATCACGCCGTCGATCGGTTGAACCTGTGCGATTGGCGTGCTGCTGCATGCGGCGACGGCAAAGGTCAGTGCGGCTACGCTGAATGCGCGGATCATGATCCTGCTCCATGGTGATGAGGACGCCAGCGTGCCGCGCGCGGCGTGGTGGCGGCATGAACGGCGTGCACATGCGGGACACGGTGTATTCACCGTAGCCGACCGCGGCGATGGCCACACTGCATGTACTGGCACGCCACGGAGGTATGACATGGCCACCTGTGATGTATGCGGCAACGACTACGACAAGAGTTTCACCCTGCAGCAGGGCGGGCGCAGCGGCACGTTCGACTCGTTCGAATGCGCGATCCACGCCTTCGCGCCACGCTGTGCGCACTGCAACTGCACCGTGATCGGCCACGGCGTCGAAGGCAACGGGCAGATCTTCTGCTGTGCGCACTGCGCTGGCCACGCCGGCGTACAGGGCGTGGCCGATCGCGCCTGAACCCACCCGATTCCCCACACCTGAAGGAGACCGCATGGCTACGAGCAAGAAGGTTCCCGCCCGCCGCAAGGCGTCGCCCAAAGTACGCAAAGGTACGAAGGCGGCTGCCGAGGGCAGCACCGCAGCAGCGGCCGAACGCCCCCGCGTGGTGAAGACGGCAACCCGCAAGGCCGCCGCCGGTGATCCACGTGCCGCCCGGGTTGCGGCCCGGCAGCGACGCCTGCAGGACCAGGAAAAGGCCAAGGATGCGCGTGCGGCGAAGAAGGCGACCAGGAAGAAGGCAACCCAGGCGGGCACGCGACGCCAGCCGGAGACCCTGCCCGCCCAGCACCTGGCCAAGCCGGGACATGAGCACGAACTGGACCTGGCCCCGCGCTTCCTGGCACCGGACTACGTCGGCAGCGGCAAGCTGCAGGGCATGCGCGCGATCGTCACCGGCGGCGATTCCGGGATCGGACGCGCCGTCGCTGTCCTGTTCGCGCGCGAGGGGGCGGACGTGGCGGTGCTGCACCTTGATGAGGCCGAGGATGCCGAGATCACCCGCCAGCATGTGGAGAGCGAGGGCGGACGCTGCGTGGTGATTGCGGGCGACGTGCGCGATCCGCGTTTCTGCAACAAGGCGGTGAAGCAGGTCGCCAAGGCCTTCGGGGGCGTCGACATCCTGGTCAACAACGCCGCCTTCCAGCTGCACTGCGAACGCCTGGAGGACCTGGAAGACGAGCATCTGCAGGAGACGCTGCAGACCAATATCGGCGGCTACGTGCAGATGGCACGGGCCGTGCTGCCCTACCTAGGCGAGGGCGCCAGCATCATCAACACGGGTTCGGAAACCGGCCTCTTCGGCAGCAAGGCGCTGATCGACTATTCGGCGACCAAGGGGGCGATCCACGCCTTCACCAAAGCCTTGGCCAGCCAGCTGCTGCCGCGTGGCATCCGGGTCAACTGCGTGGCCCCCGGCCCGGTGTGGACGCCGCTCAATCCTGCGGACAAGCAGGCCCCCGACGTGGCCGAGTTCGGCAAGGACAGTGACATGGGGCGCCCGGCACAGCCGGAGGAGCTGTCTCCGGCCTATGTGTTCCTGGCGTCACCGGCCTGCGCCAGCTACATCAGCGGGGTGATCCTGCCGGTGATGGGCGGCCCGCGGGGCTGACCGGGGGCGCATACAGATCGGCGATGCGCGGAATGAAGCGCTGCGGGTTGGCGCCGACCAGGTTGGTGAGCACCACCACGGCGATGCCGCGGTCAGGGTAGACGATGAAGGCCGAGCGCGCGCCACCGATGCCGGCGACCTGGCGGTCCGGCGCGCCCTGCAGTACCGGCCAGCCGGCAGACCACGGGCCCGCCCTGCCATCGGCCAGCGGCTCGGCGGTCCACATCCGTGTGCGCCCGTCCTCGCGCAGCAGTCGCCCGTCCAGCAGTGCGACCAGCCAGCGCGCGGTGTCATCGGCGGTGGTAAGGATGCCGCCGCCGGACCACAGGCTGGGCGGCACGTCGTAGAACCAGTGCGACAGCCGTGGCGGAGTATCGGCGGCTTCGGTCGCGCGCGGGGCCAGGCTGTACATCGTGGCGGCGTCGGGGATCAGGTCGTAACTGTCGCCGAAGGTGGTGCGTTCCATGCCGGCGGCGCCGAACTGCCGGCTGGCCAGGAAGCGGTCGTAGGGCACGCCCGACTGCCGCGCGATGATCCGCGCCAGGAGCAGATAGTTGGTCTGGTTGTAGGCGAAACGCTGGCCAGGTGCTGCATCCATCGGCTGTGCGGTCACGGCCTGCCAGGCCTGTGCCTCGGTGCCTCCGCCCAGCAGCCCGCGCTCGTCAAGGATGTCCGGCAGGCCGGAGGTGTGGGCCAGCAGCTGACGTACGCGCACGGTCTGCCAGGCGGCCGGAAGTGCATCCAGATAGCGCGACAGCGGTGCATCCAGATCCAGCCGGCCCTGCTGTGCCAGCTGTGCGGCGGCGACGCCGGTAAAGGCCTTGGTGGCGGAGTTCAACGGGAATCGCGTGCTGCGTGTGGCGGGCACGCCGTTTTCCACGTTGGCCAGGCCGAACGCTTCGGACAGCACGATCTGGCCGTCCTTGACCACTGCGATCTGCAGGCCCGGAATGCGCTCGTCCTGCAATGTCTGGCGGATCAGGCGGCGAGCCTGTTCGTTCGCCGGCTCCGGGCTGGCTGACGCCGGCGAGAGGGGCAGAGCAGCAAGCAGCAGGAGCAGAAGGGGGAGCGATGGGCGGAACATGGGTTATTCCCGGCGGGATGTGCGGATGGGATGCAGCAGGCAGCAGGAGGGTTTAGATGCCGCCGTTGCGACTTTCCGGGAGGGAGGACATTCCAGCGGAGCCGGCAGTCCACCCTGACTGCGTTGATGCCGATACTGACAGCGAACGGAGGATGCCTGCTGCCGGACTTGCTACAGTCTGTCCGCTGCACGCAACGCAGACCCATGCCCAGGAGGAAGGGCGGCGATGTCCGAACCGTACTCGGCTTTTCTCAGATTGAGCATGTCACGCGCAGATCTTGCGCGGTGGCTTGCGGCAGCACCGCCGGACGTGTCCCGCTGGTCGGACTGGCGCTCCATCGGCGGGCAGTGGAGTCTTCCCGGAGGCGGGGATCTTTCCGACCCGGATGCGCCGGGTCTGCAGACACTCATTTCAGACTGCAACGCGATGTTGGCGCGCCATCGGGACAACCGCGCGGCACTGGAGTTCGTGCTGGGATCGGCAGAGGCGGAGAACATCAGGATTGCGGCCTATGACCGTCAGGGAAGACACTTCGTTGCCGGGTCTTTGACCTATTCGGAGAGTCTCTACGACATCCTGTTCTTTCTGGCCCTGGGGCGCAGCGCAGCCGAGTTCCTGTCCACGGACGATGCCGGCCTGGTCGTTGTCCACGACTATCTGTGGGGCGAGGACGGCGAGCGGAGAACGGTCGCCGCGCTTGGGCTTGCGGGAAACGGACACTCCGCATTCCTGGGGCCCGACGCCTCCGCTGCCGCCGCCCGCGAGTTCGACGAACGGGTCGAGGCAATGCTGGATGGACAGGATGATCCGGACTTCTTCCCGCGCGATCAGCTGCAGGATCTGCGGGACTGATCCCGCGTATCAGCTATTGTTGAAGGGCACATAGGGTGTAAACGGCCTGGAAGGATCGAAGTCCTTCTGGCCAGGGTACAGAAGGCAATAGAGCCTGCCTTCATGCACGACTGCCAACGGGTAACAGGCATCCTGCCTGCTCATTCCGCCTGCGCCGCATTCCTGGAGGCCTTCCAGCACCTCCATGGCGGTGCACTTTCCTGCCTTGCAGTCATGTTCCCGGATCGCGCTGAAGCCCTTTGAATAGAAGATCCGCGGTGCCCGATAGCCCTGCAGCGGTTGCAGGTGCTTGGCCAGGGCGGCGTAGGCCCTGTCCACTTCCTCCCGCTCACCCAGGTTGAACGTGGAAGGCGAGTCCGATGTGAACCTGAACTTCGCAGGATCCGTCTCGCACTCCCACGCATGTGAGGCGGGAATGTGCAGCACAAGCAATGCGAACGCACTGATCAAGGATCGGGGCATCATCACTCCTGGGCAGGTCTGCTGTTGCTCGATGGAGCCGCATGGGAACACGGGAAAGAGTGAACCAGCGCTTCCCGCGTCAGCGTCGATGCGTCTTCCTCGAGGCGGGCGCGCGGAAGCGCCTTCAGGTGGCTGTACACGCGATCCACAAGCTCATGGGGCAGGACCGTGGCTCGTCCACACCATTGCCCGGCGCTGCCGTCGGCGATTGCCGCGATGTAACCCTGGGCCCAGGACACCGCGCGAGCGCGGCACAGTGCGTCGCTGCACTCACGCCCCTCCTCGTTGCCTGTGATTCGCTCCAGCAGTGCGCGGCCACTGGAAAGTGCATTGCCTGCGTCTGCAGCATGCGCGGGCAGAGCGGCGGACAGGCACGCCGCAAGGAAGGAGGCTGTTGAAGGCCGCCGCAGCCAGCGGCCAACCGGAGTACGCATGCATGCGATTCCTGAAGATGGAGAAGAGAAGGCTCGTCGCCAGGGCCAACTCTATCGGATCGGCCTGCCCGACCGGGATGCACGCGCCCGGCGGAAGGGGGCGCCAGGAAACGCCGTGCACGGAGAGGAGACGGGGATGCTGCGCTTGCCCCCTACCGTTCGTCGGCCCATGACTTCCGGGGGGTTGACTACACGTGTCGTCACGCCGACAGTGACGACACGTGTAGTCAAGGGAGCCTGTCATGCGCGGCAAAACCATCGGGGACCAGGAGCTGGCCCTGCTGCAGTACATCGATGAACATGCGCCGGCCAGTGTCGGCGAGGTCGCCAGCGGCTATGGCGAGGCGCGCGGGCTGGCCCGTTCCACCGTGCTGACGATGATGGAGCGGCTGCGCACCAAGGGGTACCTGCAGCGACGGCAGCACGAAGGCCTGTACCGCTACCAGGCCACCCGTGGCCCTGACAGCGTGCTGCAGGGTGCGGTGGCCCAGTTCGTCGACAACACCCTGCAGGGCTCGGTGTCGCCGTTCGTGGCCTATCTTTCGCAGCGCCAGCAGGTCAGCGACAACGAGCTGGCCGAGCTGGAAGCGCTGGTCGCCCAACTCCAATCGCGTCGCCACGAGGGCTGAGCCATGGACACCACGATGCTGATCCCGATGCTGGAACGGCTGGGCTGGACCAGCCTGCAGACCGTGCTGCTGGTGGCGCTGGTGTATGCCGTGTGCCGGCTGATGCCGTCGCTGTCGGCCGCCACGCGTTGTCGGTTGTGGTGGCTGGTTTCGTTGCAGGCCGTGCTCGGCCTGGTGTGGAGCCAGCCGGTGCAGCTGCCCTGGTTGCCCGCGTCGCCGTCGGTGGCGATGACCGCTACCGATATCGCCGCCGATGTGGTCTATCCGCTGTCTGCGGAAGGCTCCGCGCAGCTGCTGGCCACGATGCCGGCAGAGGTCGTGGCGACACCCGCAACAGCGTGGTGGGCGCTTGCACTGGCCGCGCTGTGGGCCTCCGGTGTCCTGCTGATGGCCTGGCGCACCCTGGCGGAGTGGCGGCGTTGCCGCGCGCTGCTGGCCGCCGCGTATCCCTGCGAGGACGCGGCGCTGGTGCAGGCGCTGCACCTGGCCGCCGACGCGCATGGACTTCGCCGCCCGCCGCGCCTGTGGATGAGCGCACAGATCGATGCGCCGCAGCTGGTCGGGCCGCTGCGCCCGGTGCTGCTGCTGCCGGCCGGCGCCACTGCACTGCAGGGCGACGCGCTGGACCTGGCATTGACCCATGAACTGCAGCACCTGCAGCGCCGTGACCTGCAGTGGGGATTGTTGCCGGCACTGGCGCAGCACCTGTTCTTCTTCCACCCGCTGCTGCGGCTGTCGGTGCGTGAGTACGCCCAGGCCCGGGAAGAAGCGGTGGATGAGGCGGTGGTGGGCCAGCATGGGGCCAGTCGCCACGCGTACGGGCGTCTGCTGCTGCAGCTGGGCGTTGCACCGCAGCCGCACCTGGGCGTGGCCAGTGCCGCGCCGGACACGACCAGCCTCAAGCGCCGGCTGCTTTCGCTGCAGCCGCGCAAGGCCTGCCCGCGCGTGCTCGCGGTTGCCCTGACGGCCGTGGTGCTGGTGGTGGGTGTGGCACCCATGCGACTGGTCGCAGCGCCGGTGCCGCCGGCGCCTCCCGCACCGCCGGCGGCCCCGAAGCCCCTGTCGCCGCCGCCGGCTCCGAAGGCACC
>NZ_JASGBV010000123.1:0-8801 GCF_030053245.1 Stenotrophomonas sp. RS-48 | reverse complement strand
CCGTGTCGCTGTCGGCCTCACCCGGCTTGTGCGGGTCATCGATGATGATGGCGCCACCGAAGCCAGGCCGTCCCTGGAGCCCGCTGTCCAATGAATTTCCGTTCCGCCGCCACCGCCCTGGCCGCCACCCTGGTGGTGGGCCTGGCTTCTGCCCAGACGCCGCTGCCGACCCCGGCCGCACCTGCACCTGCCGCCGCTGCGGCTCCGGCCACCGTGGCCACGCCACCGGCCCCGGTGCCGAGTGTGTCCAAGGCCTGGATCCTGATGGACTACGCCACCGGCCAGGTGCTGGCGGGCGAGAACATCCACGAGCAGCTGGCGCCGGCCAGCATCACCAAGGTGATGACCTCCTACGTGATCGCCGCCGAGGTCAAGAACGGCAAGGTCCGTGCGGATGACCAGGTGATGATGAGCGAGCGCGCCTGGCGCGAAGGCGGTGCGGGTACCGACGGCAGCTACAGCGGCTTCCCGGTGAACCAGACCGCGCGCCTGGAAGACATGGAAAAGGGCATGGCCATCCAGTCCGGCAACGATGCCGCGATCGCCCTGGCCGAGCACGTGGCGGGCAGCGAGGAAGCCTTCGCCTCGCTGATGAACAGCTACGCCGCCAAGATCGGCATGAAGAACTCGCACTTCGTCAACGCCCACGGCCTGACCGCCGCGGGCCACCACAGCACCGCCTATGATCTGGCGTTGCTGGGACGGGCGATGGTGCGTGATTACCCGGAAACCTACGCGTACAACAAGATCAAGGAATTCCAGGTCGGCAACATCAAGCAGCCCAACCGCAACCTGCTGTTGTGGCGCGACGGCAGTGTCGATGGCATCAAGACCGGGCACACCTCCGAGGCGGGCTACTGCCTGATGAGCTCGGCGCAGCGCGGCGACCAGCGTCTGATCGCGGTGGTGCTGGGTGGCGCCTCCGAGAAGCAGCGCGCCGATGACAGCCTGGCGCTGTTGAACTGGGGCTTCCGCTTCTTCGAAACGCACCGCCTGTATGAGCCGGGCAAGGCCGTCGCCGAGCACAAGGTGTGGAAGGGCACCAGTGACAAGGTGCAGCTGGGCGTGGCGCAGCCGATGCTGGTCAGCGTGCCGCGTGGCCGCTACAACGATCTGAAGCCGAGCATCGATGTGCCCAAGACCCTGGAAGCGCCGTTCACGGCCGGCCAGCAGATCGGCACGGTGAAGGTGAGCCTGGATGGCAAGGTGGTGGCCGAAGCGCCGCTGGTGGCGGTGGCTGCCGTCGAGCAGGCCGGTTTCTTCAAGCGCCTGTGGGACAGCTTCTGGATGTGGTGGGAATCGGAATGATGCGCAGCGCCGTGCGCTGACATGAAAAGGAAAAGGCCGGCGCATGCCGGCCTTTTCCGTTGCAGCCAATGTGCGGACCAGATGTCCGCACTGTTCTAGAGCGAACGGCTGATGGTGAAGCTGCCGAACACCGGTGCCTCGCGCTGGCCGTTGAACTCGCGGGTGCTGTGGTAGCGCGCCGCCGCGAACTTCCAGCGACCGCGCATCACCGCGATTCCGTAGCCGCCGTAGGCCACGATGTGGCGCTTGTCGACGCTGTGGCTGTTGCGGAAGGTGTTGCCGTCCAGGGTGATGTTGCGGATCACCCAGGCGGCATCGCTGGTGGCGAACAGGTGCCATGACCAGCCGCTCGGCCTGCCACCGCGGGTCGGCGCGGTGTTCTCGCCGGCAGGACGCAGCGGCGTGCTGCCGAAGTCATCCGGCAGTTTCCAGCCGAAGCGCACCTCGCCACCGATGTTGGCCTTGGTCGCCAGGTTGCCGACCGAGCCGCCGTAGTGGCTGATCGCGTCCCAGCCCCAGCCGCCCGCGTTGATGCTGGCGTCGCCCGGCCAACGACGCATCCGCTCATGGGTCAGCATCACCAGCGGCTCGTTGTGCAGCTGGTTGTCCCAGCCTTGGAACTTCTCGTCGCCCAGCACCTCATGCACAGCGTTCTGCACCTGCTTGCCCTGGGCCCACGGACCGACAACGCCCAGCGTCAGCTGGGTGGTCTGCAGCCGATCACCACTGCGCGCGTTGTAGCCGAAGCTGGCGATCAGCACGCCCGCGTAGGGGCGGTCATCCTTGATCAGGTCCTTCCGGGTGAAGTCGGTCGGGGTGAAGATGCCCTGGGCGATGCTGAAGATCATGTTCTGCTGTTCGAACCGGCCCGGGTGCAGGCGCTCCAGATAGCCGTTGACCCAGCGCGCCAGCCGCGGCAGGCAGGGATCGTCGGTGTAATCGACGAGGTTCGGTGATACGAAGGTCAGTTCGGCGCCGTTGGTATACCCCTGGTCCTGGTGGCGGCCGCCGAACAGGTCGTTGTCAACGCGGAAATTGATCTGCGGCGGGTGCTCGCGCATCGCATCGGGGCCGCATTGTTCGGCGGCCTGCGCGGCAAGGGGGAGGGCGGCGGCCAGGAGGCCGGACAGCCCGAAGGCTGCGACGCTACGCATGGATGGAATGCTCATGGGGAAAGGGGTGGTCGTCTGTCGTTATATGCAACGACACGGTACCCCGGCCCGCGTGACGGTACGAGCGCGTCCCGGTCACTTGTCTGTTCCGAAAACGACATTGTCTCGTGACGACAACCGGCGCCGGGGGGGGCTTGTCGCGCGCCCGCGGCAGGAAGCTGAATGGAAATTCAGGTGCAACGCAGCGGCCTGCCGGTGTCCGTGTTGACCTGGATGAATACTCTTGGGTTTGTTGCCCTGCGGCCCGATAATGGGTCCATGGAAATCAAGTCCGACAACCCCGACCACGGCTTCCAGTTCCCCGGCCAGTTCGAGCTCAGCGCCATGGGCCCGGCCAACCGCGGCCTGGAGCATGAGCTTCCCCGACTGCTGCAGGCCGAAGGCCTCGACGTCGTGAACGAGCGCATCAGCTGGAAGCATTCGTCCAATGGCAAGTACGTGTCGGTCCGGCTGGTGTTCAAGGCCGAGACCCGCGAACAGTACGACGCCGCCCATCGGGCGCTGCGCGATCACCCGGAAGTGAAGTGGACGCTGTAGCCGACAGCTGCCCGGCCGACGCCGCTCCGGAAAACCGCCCGCCGCGTCCGGCGCTGGTGCGCGACCTTGGCCGCCAGGCCTATGAGCCGGTCTGGCGGGCGATGCAGCGCTTCACCGATCAGCGCGCTGACGAGACGACCGACGAGCTGTGGGTGGTGGAACACGATCCGGTGTTCACCCTCGGCCAGGCCGGCAAGGACGAGCATGTGCTGGCGCCGGGGGCGATCCCGGTGCTGCACGTGGACCGCGGCGGCCAGGTCACCTACCACGGGCCGGGGCAGATCGTGATCTACCCGCTGCTGCGCCTGCCGCGCCTGGGCATCGGCGTGCGCGACTACGTGTGCCGCATCGAGCAGGCCATCATCGATACGTTGGCCGAATGGAACATCGGTGCCGAACGCCGCGAAGGTGCCCCGGGCGTCTACGTTGGCAATGCCAAGATTGCCGCGCTGGGCATCCGCGTGCGCCGTGGCTGCACCTTCCATGGCCTGGCCTTCAACGTGGCCATGGACCTGGAACCCTTCCACCGCATCAACCCCTGTGGTTATCAGGGGCTGCAGGTGACCTCGGTGGTAGACTTGGGCGGGCCGTCCGGGATGGATGCCGTCAAGACGGTGCTGCTGGAACAGCTGGCCCGCCAGTTCGGCCTGCGGCTGCAGCACGTGCCCGAACTGCCTGATCTCTCTGCGGCCGCGTGACCGCTCCCCGGAACTGCCATGACTGAAACCACTGCCCGCACCATTCCCCTGCAGATCGTGCAGGGCGACATTCCGACCGCCGCACCGTTGCAGGCCGGCGTCAAGCAGCTGGGCGGGGACAAGATCAACCGTTCGCCGGTTCAGTTCGCCGATGCACCGGTGCTGCGCAAGCCCTCCTGGATCCGCGTGCGCATTCCCTCGGGCAATGCGGTCCAGAACCTGAAGGCCAAGCTGCGCGAGAACCGCCTGGTGACGGTCTGCGAGGAAGCCAGCTGCCCGAACATCCATGAGTGCTTCGGCCACGGTACGGCGACCTTCATGATCCTGGGCGAGGTCTGCACCCGCCGCTGCTCGTTCTGCGACGTCGCCCACGGCCGGCCCAAGCCGCCGGATGCCAACGAGCCGGCCAGCCTCGGCCAGACGGTGGCCGACATGGGCCTGAAGTACGTGGTGGTGACCAGTGTCGACCGCGATGACCTGCGCGACGGCGGTGCCCAGCACTTCGTCGACTGCATCACCGCCATCCGTGAGAAGTCGCCGGGTACCCGCATCGAAGTGCTGACCCCGGACTTCCGCGGCAAGGGCCGCATGGAGCGCGCGCTGGACATCCTCGCGCAGAACCCGCCGGACGTGTTCAACCACAACATCGAGACCGTGCCGGACCTGTACCGCAACGTGCGCCCGGGCGCGGACTACCAGTGGTCGCTGACGCTGCTGAAGAACTTCAAGGCCCAGCACCCGCAGGTGCCGACCAAGAGCGGCATCATGCTGGGTCTGGGCGAGGACTTCGAGCAGATCAAGGCGACGATGCGTGACCTGCGTGCCCACGACGTGGACATGATCACCATCGGCCAGTACCTGCAGCCGACCGCGCACCACCACCCGGTGCTGAAGTACTGGACGCCCGAGGATTACAAGGCGCTGGAAGACTACGGCTATGAGCTGGGCTTCAGCCACGTCGCCTCCGGCCCCATGGTGCGCTCTTCGTACCACGCCGACGTGCAGGCCAAGGGCGCCGGCGTTTCCTGACCGGTAGCGCCGGGCCATGCCCGGCGGTTCTTTCCCGCTGCGCTCGCCGGGCATGACCCGGCGCTACCGATGGGCGTGCCTACCACCTTGGTGGGCGCGGACCATTGGTCCGCAGGCCTTCGCCTGCATTCACAATTTGCTACACCGGCCCCGCTAGGCTGGTTTTCCACCGGATGCGGACGGGTGACAAACCCGGCAACTTTCGGCACTGTCGTGATGTCTGAACACCACGCAGTCTCCCCCTTGGCAAGGCGCCTTCGAGCACGTTCATGAAATTCAAAGCCCCCGCATTCCTGATGGCCCTGGCGCTGGTAGCGCCGCTGGCGCTGTCGGCCAAGGCCGATTCGCCGGCGCTGCCGGCTGCGGCGACCGCCGATCAGGTGACCACCTCCAAGCTGGTGTACGGCCTGTTGTCCGACAGCCGGTACGCCTACCGTCCGCGTGCGCTCGATGAAGCCACCTCCAAGGATGTGTTCAAGCGTTACCTGGAGACCCTGGACGGCGGCAAGCAGTACTTCACCCAGGCCGATGTGGCGCGCTTCGCACCCTTCGAGGCGAACATCGCCAATGCCATCCGTGGCGGTGAACTCGAGCCGGCCTTCCAGGTCTTCGCGGTGTACAAGCAGCGCGTAGGCGAGCGCGTGGCCTACGCACGCAAGCTGCTCAGGCAGGAGCCGGACTTCACCACCGACGAGCGCTTTGAGTACGACCGCAAGAAGGTGCCGTGGGCGGCCAGCAATGCCGAGCTGGATGAACTGTGGCGCAAGTCGGTCAAGAATGACTGGCTGCGCCTGAAGCTGGCCGGCAAGAAGCCGGACGACATCCGCAAGACGCTCGACAAGCGCTACGCGACGCTGGAGAAGTCGGTCAACGAGCTGAAGGGCGAGGATGTCTTCCAGTTCTTCCTCAACGCCTACACCAGTGCGGTCGATCCGCACACCGACTACTTCACTCCGCGTACCGCCGAGAACTTCAACCAGGCGATGTCGCTGTCGCTGGAAGGCATCGGTGCGCAGCTGCAGCGCCAGGACGACATGGTGGTGATCCGCGAGATCATCGCCGGTGGACCGGCCTCCGTGGATGGCACCCTGAAGCCGGGTGACCGCATCGTCGGCGTCGGTCAGGGCAAGTCGGGCGTGGTCGAGGATGTGATCGGCTGGCGCATCGACGATGTCGTGGCCAAGATCCGCGGTGCCAAGGATACCCAGGTCAAGCTGGAGTTCATCCCGGCCGAGGAGGGCGCCGATGGCAAGCATCACACCCTGGTCCTGACCCGGCAGAAGGTGCGCCTGGCCGAGCAGGCCGCCAAGGGTGAAACCATGACCATTCCGGCCGCCAATGGCGAGCCGGCGCGGAAGATCGGCGTGATCAAGCTGCCGACCTTCTACCAGGACTTCGAGGGCCGCCGCCGCAATGCCGCCGATTATGCGTCGGCCACGCGCGATGTGGCCAAGCTGCTGGCGGGCTTCAAGAACGACAAGCTCGACGGCGTCGTGCTGGACCTGCGCAACAACGGTGGTGGCTCGCTGGACGAGGCGATCGAACTGACCGGGCTGTTCATCGAACAGGGCCCCGTGGTGCAGGTGCGTGAATCGGGCGGCCGCATCACCGTCAACAGCGACCGCAATCAGGGCGTGGCGTGGGACGGCCCGCTGGCCGTGCTGGTCAACCGTGGTTCGGCCTCGGCGTCGGAAATCTTCGCCGGTGCCATCCAGGACTACGGCCGCGGCCTGGTGATCGGCGAGACCACCTTCGGCAAGGGCACCGTGCAGAACATCGTCGACCTTGATCGCTGGCCGAGCGGCGAAACGCAGCGCTTCGGCCAGGTCAAGCTGACCATCGCCCAGTTCTTCCGCATCAGCGGCAGCAGCACCCAGCACAAGGGCGTGGTGCCGGACCTGGCGTTCCCCGCCAGCGTCGATGCCACCGAGTTCGGCGAAAGCACCTACGACAATGCCCTGCCGTGGACCCGCATCGCCGCGGTGCCGCATACGCAGTACGGCAACTTCGCGCCGCTGCTGCCGAAGCTGGAAACCCGCCACGAGGCACGCATCGCCACCGACAAGGAATTCGTGTGGTGGAACGAGGATGTCGAGCAGTTCCGTGCCGAAGCGGCGAAGAAGTATGTCTCGCTCAATGAAGCGACGCGTCGTGCCGAGCGGGAACGCCAGGACACCCAGCGCAAGGAGCGCCAGATCATGCGCAAGGAGCTGGGCCTGGCCCTGGATCCGCTGGCCGATGACAGCAGCGATGACGGCCTGACCGGCAACGAGCGCGATATCGTCAAGGATGCCGCCCGTGAGAAGGCCGCCGAGAAGCGACCGGACCCGCTGCTGCGTGAATCCGCTGCGATCCTGGCCGATGCGGTGAATCTGCTGGCCAATGATCGCCCGCTGTCGGCGCAGGTGCTGCCGCAGTCCACCGGGGCCGGTCGCTGGGCCGACTGAGCCACGCGTGACATGAAGTACCCCACGGGGCCGGCAATGCCGGCCCCGTCTGCGTTGACGGGCAGCGCCGGGTCATGCCCGGCGCTGCCGGTGCATGAACCGGGAGCAACAACCTGCGCCGCCAGCGGTGCTGTCGACCTGCCGCACACGGGGGCGGGACTACCCTAGCAGCTACCTTTCTCGCAGGAGTTCCCATGCGGGTCTCCCCTCTGTGCAGCGTTGCCGTCGGTATTGCCAGTGCCCTGATCCTGTCGGCCTGCGGTGGCCGCGCCGCCGACAGCACCGTGCTGCGCGAGTCCTTCGATTCCGGCGACACCTTCTCCCGGACGGTCGACAGCCGCCCGGCCGATGCCTGTGAAGCGGCGCGACGGGCCCTGCTCAGCCAGGGCTATGCGATCGCCCGCGTCGATGACGCGCAGGTGGAGGGGAGCAAGAACTTCCAGCCCCGCGAGGACGATCACGAGCAACTGGTACTCCGCATCTCCTGCGCGCCGCGTGGCAGCCAGTCGCTGGTGTTCGTCAGCGCGGTGCAGGACCGCTATGCGTTGAAGAAGAGCCCGACCTCGGCCAGCGTGGGCGTGGGCGCGCTGGGTTCGGTGTCGCTGCCGTTCGGCAGCAATGACGATTCCCTGGTGAAGGTCGCCAGCAGCACCATCACCGATGCCGACTTCTACCGCCGGTTCTTCCAGCGCCTGCAGCAGTACCTGCCGGCCGCCCCCGGTGAGGCGCCGCCGGTTCCGGAACGGTTGCCCGCTCCCCCCGTATCGGAGCCGGCGGCGGCGACGGATCAGGGTTGAGCGTGCGGCGTGGGCTGATGGTCATGGCCCTGCTGCTGGCTTCGCCGGCAGGCAGCGCGGCGGCGGCCGCGGACTGCACGCAGGGCCTGCTGCAGCGGCTGGGCTGGCGGTTTGAAGTGGCTGCGGTCAGTGCGCCGCAGATCCAGGGTGGCCCGGTGTGCACCCGGGCATCGCTGGCCGAGGCGCAGGCCGCAGGTGATCTGCGTGTGCGATGGCCGCAGACGCTGGATGGGGCGCAGCGCGAGGCGCTGCTGCAGCAGCTGCTGGAGGATCCTGCCACGGTCTGTGCCTATGCCTTCGAACTGGGCGCGGCGACCCGGCGGGCCGCCACGTCGCTGCAGGGCAACCCGCAGTTCCGCTTCTCCGGCGCACAGCTGGGCTGGATCGGCTTCGGGATGCAGGGCGCACGGGCGCAGGGGTGGCAACGCGTGCGCAGCTTCGGCCGCGGCTACGTTCCCGTGGATGGCAACAGCCGCGCGCTGCAGGCGTTCTACGGCGGTGCGGTGCGTGCCGAATGCGGTGTCGGCCGCCAGGTCGCGCAGCTGGCAACGCAGCGTGAGCTGTATGGCGATGCTGCGTTCGACGCGGAGTTCACCGCAGGCGAACTGTCGATCGGCACCTTCATCGCGCTGCACGGCACCGACAGTGTCCTGCTCGGTGCGCATGCGGGCGACTTCCTTGCCGACGGCAAAGCCGTGCGCACCTCGGCGAGGGGACGTCAGGCCTTCGCGGGCCTGCCCGGCTTCATCGAACACGTGTACGACAAGAGCACGCTGGACGATCTGAGCAACCAGGCCGAGAACTTCGTCGTTG
>NZ_JASGBV010000122.1:0-3643 GCF_030053245.1 Stenotrophomonas sp. RS-48 | reverse complement strand
CCCGCTACAGCACCGGCTTTGCGGCGGCGCCGGATCTGGTGTTCGGCAGCAACAGCCAGACGGTGGGCGAACAGGTGCTGAGCTGGAACCTGGGTGTGACCAGCCGGGCCAGCGAGCGCCTGTCGGTGATGGTCGACTACGTGGGCGAGCGCCGCGACGGCCAGCTGCAGAATGGCGTGCAGCTGGGGCTGGGTTACCGGTTCTGAGTGGCCGGCGGCACCGACGATGCCCGCATCGCCGGTGCCATCCCAGGACGCACGCTGCTGCGGTATGGTTCGGCATGGAATTCCACCCAGGCCCCTCCATGCAGATCGCAGTCTTCAGCGCCCGGCCCTATGATCGTCGCTTTCTTGACGAGGCCAATCAGCGCGGCGCCGCAGAACAGGATTTCGCGTTCGTCTACTTCGATGCCTCGCTCGACCTGCATACCGCCACGCTGGCACAGGACTGCGACGCCGTCTGCGTGTTCGTCAATGATCGTCTTGATGCCCCTGTGCTGCAGGCCCTGCACGCGCAAGGCGTACATGCCGTGCTGCTGCGGTGCGCCGGCTTCAACAACGTCGATCTCGCCGCTGCGACGTCGCTGGGCCTGTTCGTCGCGCGCGTGCCGGCCTACTCGCCTGAAGCCGTCGCCGAGCATGCCCTGGCCCTGGTGATGACCCTCAACCGGCAGACACATCGCGCCTACAACCGCGTACGCGAAGGCAACTTCATGCTCGATGGCCTGCTTGGGCACACCCTGCATGGCCGCACCGTCGGCATCGTCGGCACCGGCAAGATCGGTGTGGCGACGGCGCGCATCTTCAAGGGCCTGGGCTGCACGGTGCTGGGCCATGATCCCTATCCATCGGCATCCTTCGCCGGGCTGGGAGAAAACGTGGCTCTGGCCAAGCTGCTGTCCCGCGCCGACATCGTGTCGCTGCACTGCCCATTGACGGCGGATACCCATCACCTGATCAACGATGCGTCGCTGGCGCAGATGAAGGCGGGTGCCATGCTGGTCAACACCTCGCGTGGCGGTCTGGTCGATACCCATGCGGTCATCCGCGCGCTGAAATCACGCCGGCTGGGCCACCTGGCCATTGATGTCTACGAGCAGGAAAGCGCGCTGTTCTTCCAGGATCTCTCCGGCGAAATCATCGACGATGAAGCGTTCCAGCGCCTGATGACCTTCCCCAACGTACTGGTGACCGGCCATCAGGGCTTCTTCACCGTGGAGGCCCTGCAGGAGATCTCGGCGATCACGCTGGGCAACCTGGCGGATTTCGCAGCCGGGCGGGCATGCGCGAACCGGGTGGAGGCTGGCTGACCGAGGGTGGATTGACCACCGGGCAGGGGAGCCCGTAAAATCGCCTGCTCGGCCGGAATAGCTCAGTTGGTAGAGCGGCGCATTCGTAATGCGTAGGTCGCAGGTTCGACTCCTGTTTCCGGCACCATGTTTGATGAAAAGCCCCGGCCCTGGTCGGGGCTTTTTTGTGTCTGGTAGCGCCGGGCCATGCCCGGCGGAATGCGAGGGCAGGTGGCGCGATTCGCCGCCCGACTGGGGGTGAGGGCGACCTTCGGCCGTTAGTGCTTCCTGTCGTCGGCCACAGGCGCGACGGATGGCACTGCGACGTCCAGTGGCCCTGCATCGGCAGTGGCGTTGGCGGGGCGGCACTCTCTCGAACACAGGTAACCCGCATGTCGAACTCGTCGATCTCCCCCCTCACTTCCCGGTCCAGGCTGAGCATGGCGATGTCGTTCGCTCTGATGGCGGGACTCTCCACGCTCGATGCGCAGGCAAGCACCTTCCATCTGAACGGCGACACGATCTACTACTCCGGCGGCGTCGAGAGCAGCGATCCCAGGACCTTGGAGCGCATTCTCAGCGCGGCGAACCGGCAGGGACGGACCATCCGCCAGATCGTCTTCCGCAATTCACCCGGTGGTGCTGCCAGCGGTGGCGTTGGCATGGGCGAGGTCATCCGCCGCAATGGCCTGGATACCGTGCTGGACGGTGGTTGCTACTCGGCGTGTGCCGATGCGTTCGTCGCCGGTGTCAATCGTCGGATCACCCGCTTCGCCCTGCCGGTGTATGACGGTTACGACATGACCGTGCTGGGGATTCATGGCGAAGCCCGGGATGGTGTTCCCACGCCGTACCCGGGCCAGGAGAAGTACATCCAGTACTACCGGGACATGTTTGGCGCCAGGGACTTTGCCGTCATTGAAGGCCGGATCACCCAGGCCCACTACGAACTGACGGAAAGCTCCGGCTTCCTGCGCTATTTCGATCCGGCCACGATGGCCATCGCGACCCGCTTCTGCCCGACGCGCGACACCAGCGAGGACGGTGGCTGCACGGCCTATCCGGACGTGACGCTGTTCAGCGACAGGGTGGCGACCTCGATGGACTATGCAACGACCAACGATGTCCTGATCATCGATGGTAAGCAGGTGAGCGGAAACATCAATCCGGCATTCGATCCCGCGCAGTTCTCCTATGTGCGCGATGTGGACGTGGACAAGGTCGTCGGCGGCGATGCCTTTGGCGTGATCAAGCTCACCGCGGGCGCCCATTGGTCCGCGACGGAAGACAGCGGTGCGTCGATTCTGTGGGTGGACTCGGGGAGGCTGGACATCACAGCGCAGAGCAGCCTGCTTACCGGCAACAGCGTGATAGGACGCAACGGTGCCGTCGATGTGAGGGACGGTCTGCTGAAGGCCGGGAGCACGATCGTGGACGGTTCGCTGTCCCTCGCCTCGACCGGCGAACTGGACAACAGCGATACGCTGCTGGTCCGGCGTGGAGGTGAGGTGGCGATGGCCGGTGGTCGAATCTCCACGGCCGTCGTGACCCTGGATCCAGGGGCGGCATTGAAGGGGCATGGAACCATCGGCGCGACGGCCTATGTCGGGGACCCGGACTATCCCGACTTCCCCTGGAATGTTCCGCAGGTGGCGCGGGTGAGGGTGGCCGGTGGCGATCTTCATCCGCAGGGCGGCCCGTTGACGGTCAACGGCTATGTCAGCTTCGCCTATCCCAATGCCGGCCGGCTGCTGTTCGACATCACCCCGGAAACGCGCCAGGCGGGCCTTGTACTGGACGCATTCGAAGTCCATCGCTGCGACAGCCAGGGCAGCTACTACTATTGCGGAAACGGGGCGGCCACCACTGCGCCCGGCTTCCTGATCGGCGGCACGGTTGGCAAACTCGCGCTGGATATCGCACCGGGCTACTACCGCCAGTATCTTTCGATCCCGCTGGTACAGGGACGTATCTATGGCAGCAAGGAAGGCAACGAGCTGACCACCGCGCTGTTGAACGACAGTGACAGCGAGTTCGACGCCAGCGTGCCGCAGCTGCAGGCCGGACAGGTCGCCTTCACCCGTGCCGAGCGGCAGGACGGCTCGGGCTACAGTGCCGATCTGACCAATGCCGACACCGCACGGCGCAGGTTCCATCCGCGCGAGAACTCGCTGCTCACGTTCAGTATCGTGCAGACCGGCGACGGCATCTGGGTGGTTGCCAATCCGGCCTTCGATGACGTGTCTCCGTTCGCCAACGTGGCGTCGGGCGCGGGCCTCGGCCAGGCATTGCGGACGGCGGCATCGCAGCCGGCGTCGGCGCTGGAGCCGCTGCTGGGCGCACTACAGTTCGCCG
>NZ_JASGBV010000121.1:0-5543 GCF_030053245.1 Stenotrophomonas sp. RS-48 | reverse complement strand
GCTCGCCGGTCAGGCCCAGCTCGCCCAGGAACTCGTACGGCAGCAGCGACTGCGGCGGGATCTGGCCACTGGCGGCAAGAATGCCCAGAGCGATGGCCAGATCGTAGCGCCCACCTTCCTTGGGCAGGTCGGCGGGCGCCAGGTTCAGGGTGATGCGCCGTTGCGGGAAATCAAAGCGGGCGCAGAGCAGCGCCGCACGTACGCGTTCGCGCGACTCGCGCACGCTGGTTTCGGCCAGGCCGACGATCTGGGTGGCGGGCAGGCCACCGGAAAGATGTACTTCCACCCGCACCAGCGGGGCCTCGACCCCGGCGCGGGCACGGCTGTAGACCAAGGCCAGGCTCATGTGTGCTTCCTGCAGAGAGAGGCTCGATGGTGCGGCCGTCACTCTGCCCGTCGCCATCAGGCATTGCTGGCCAGGCGCCTAGGGCTTTCCTGCGTGGCACGAGGAGGGGGGGGAGGCGCCGACGCGCTCGCGGCTCGGTATGACCGTCGGCCAAAAGCAGATAACCACTGAGCATTTCTGCATTGGGGCGCGGGCGGGGTTAATGAATGTGCGATGTCTGGTCCACCGATTGCGGCTGGCATTGCTTCCCCCACTACCCGTACAGCCCACGATGACGACAGCTCGTTCTTCACTGCGCCCGCGATTGCTGGCGTTGGCGGTGTTGCTTGCCACCGCGTCTCCCACACTTCATGCACAGTCCACCACCGGCGCGATCGCCGGACAGGCGCCGGCCACCGCCCAGCGCATCTTCGTTCGCAGCGATACCGGCCTCACCCGCGAGGTGACGGTCGATGGGCGAGGCCGCTTTACCGTCGGCCAGCTGCCACTGGGCCGCTACGTGGTGGAAGCACGCGATGCCGAAGGGAACGTGCTGCAGACCCGCGAGGGCATTTCGCTGACGGTAGGCGCCAGTACCGAGGTGTCCTTCGCTGACATCACCCGGCTGGACGGTGTGCAGGTCAGCGCCGACCGGGCAGCGGCTGCGATTGATGTCAGCAGCGTGGACTCGCGCACGGTGATCACGGCCGAGCAGCTGCAGCGCCTGCCACTGGGTCGCTCGGCCGAGGCGATCGCGCAGCTTGCGCCCGGGGTCAACGGCAACAGTGGCAATGGCACCTATGCCGGCCCGACCGGTGCACAGCTGGTGAGCTTCGGTGGTTCATCCGCTGCCGAGAACGCCTACTACATCAATGGCTTCAACAGCACCGATCCACTGCGCGGTCTGGGTGGCCTCACGCTGCCCTACGGCAGCATCGACCAGCAGGAAATCTACACCGGTGGCTACAGCGCCAAGTACGGCCGTTCCGATGGCGGCGTCATCAATGCGGTGGGCAAGCGCGGCACCAATGAGTGGCGATTCGGTGGCCAGGTCACCTGGGAACCAGCGTCCACGCGCTCGGACAAGGACGATGTGCGTTACCCGGGCAATGGCGCGCTGTATTCACCGGAAAGCCAGGACCGCGAGTGGGTGACCACGCAGAGCATCTACGCCGGTGGCCCGCTCCTGGAAGACCGGCTGTTCTTCTTCGGCTCGTACGAGCTCGAGCGCCGTGAGGGCACCGACGTCAAGAATGTGGAGGCGACCAATGCCTACTCCCGCTATGAGTACGACCGCCCGCGCTGGTACGCCAAGCTGGACTGGAACATCACCGACAACCACCTGCTGGAACTGACCGGAGCCTCCAGCCGCAATGTCTTCCGGGGCGATAGCTTCGCTTACGACTACGACACGCTCACCCGCGGTGCGCAGCGTGGCAAGGAAGACACCACCAAGACCGGTGGCGACCTGTGGACGGCCAAGTACACCGGCTACCTGACCGACCGGCTTACCGTCAGCGCGCAGTATGGCGAAATGCGTACCGATGACTACATCGGCAACCCGGCCTACGACGGCAGCCTGACCTACATCAGCAGCGCCACGCTGCAGAATCCGGCGCTGAACGGTGGTACGCCGATCACCAATGCGCAGACCACGTCGCTGCTGGTCAACCCGGATCGCGGCAACCGCACCAACAACCTGCGACTGGATGCGAACTACAGATGGGGCAACCACAGCATCACGGTCGGCATCGACAACCAGAATGCCCGTGCGCTCAACCGTGGCTCGGTGGCCTCCGCCGACGGTTACTACTGGATCTATGGCCAGTCCAACCCGAACGTGCCCCTCAATACCGGCCTGGGCGTGCCGGCCACCGGCGGCATCCGCAATGGTGAGGACGGCTATTACGTGCGCCAGTACATCTACAGCGCACTGGCGTCGGTACGCGCCTCGCAGCGGGCGCAGTACATCGAGGACAACTGGCAGGTGACCGACCGCCTGCTGTTGAACCTGGGCCTGCGCCTGGATCAGTTCACCAAC
Source organism: Stenotrophomonas sp. RS-48 (assembly GCF_030053245.1). NCBI lineage: Bacteria > Pseudomonadati > Pseudomonadota > Gammaproteobacteria > Lysobacterales > Lysobacteraceae > Stenotrophomonas > Stenotrophomonas sp. RS-48. Next base: position 3,177 of record NZ_JASGBV010000121.1, on the reverse strand, counting down.
TACAACCGCGATGGCGACGCCTACATCAAGCAGACCAGCGGTCAGTGGGCGCCGCGGCTGGGCTTCAGCTGGGACGTCGACGGCGACGGGCGCTTCAAGGTGTTCGGCAACGCGGGTCGCTACTACCTCGCGCTGCCGCTCAACCCGGCCTTCAACGCGGCGGGCGCGACGCTGGCCACCTCGACGTACTACACCTATGGCGGCATCGACAGCAACGGTTATCCAACCGACCTCACCGCGTTCTCCGGCGCGGTGTCGGCCAACAACTACTACGGCGTGCTGCCCGATCCGAAGACGGTGGCGACCTCCGGCATCGAGCCGTCCTACCAGGACGAGTTCATCCTGGGCTTCAGCAGGGCGCTCGGCCAGAACTGGGTGTACGGCGCGAAGGCGACCTATCGGGTGCTGCGCAGCGGCGTGGATGACTACTGCGATATCGGCGCGGTGCTGGCCAAGGCCGACAGCCTGGGGTATGACGTCACCAAGGACAGCAATCCGGTCAGTTGCTGGTTGATCAATCCTGGCCGTGCGAACACCTTCAATCTGGTCGATACCAGCGGCAACTACGTAAGCGTGCCGCTGACCAATGCCGAGATGGGCTTCCCCAGGTTCAAGCGCAACTACTACGCGGTGAACCTGTCGCTGGAGCACCCGTTTGATGGCCGCTGGTATGGCCGGGCGGACTACACGTGGTCGCGCAGCTATGGCACCACCGAAGGCCAGCTGCTGTCGGGCATCGGCCAGACGGCGGTGTCGACCACGCAGGCCTGGGATTACGCGCAGCTGATGGAGCACACCAACGGGCCGCAGAGCAATGACCACACCCACCAGTTCAAGCTGCACGGTTACTACCAGTTGACGCCGGAATGGCTGGTCTCGGCCAACCTCAAGGTGATTTCCGGCGCGCCCTTCAGCGCGTTGGGTTCGTATGGCCCGAACTTCGAAGACCCCTCCGGCTACGGCATTGCCTACCACTTCTACAACGGCCAGCCCGCGCCTCCGGGCAGCCAGGGGCGGCTGCCCTGGCTGAAACAGCTGGATCTGGGTGTCTCCTACCGGCCTTCGGTGGCGGCTGGGCGACTGGGCTTCAACCTGGATGTGTTCAACGTATTCAACAGCCAGGTGGCGTTGTGGAAATCGCCGTACTCCGAGTTGGATCCGGGGCAGCCGGACCCGCTGTACGGCGCAGCGACGGTACGGCAGGCACCGCGCTCGCTGCGCGTCAGCGTGAGCTACGACTACTGAGGGAATGCGCCGGCACGGGCGGGCATAAGCTGCCACCAGTAGGGGGGCGGACGATGCGTGGCTCGAAAACCGGGTTGTGTTGGGCAGGCGGGCACGAGGCCCCCACGCACCGCCCGCCATGGCCGGCAGGCGGAGACTTCATCACAACGGCGGGTTTTCGAGGCCCGGCCACCGATGCACGGTGGCCGGGCAACAATTACCTGCCGTTGTGGGGAGTGCCAAGGGATCGGGGCCAATGCGGCCAGGCCCGAGACGTTTCTGGCATTGTCGTATAGGGAGGAGTGGCGCGAGAGGCTTGAACGGCGGGGCTTTCGGTACTTCTGCGACGGCCCCGTCAGATTCGTCTGTTGGAGGGAGAAGAGTGCGTTGATTGCGACAGCGTGCGGCGCGCGTCTGCGAAGGTGCGAGTGACTTTCCACCTATTGACCGTCCAGCGCGCCACGGCGAGTCTGACTGCCGCGGCACTGCCCTTAGGACGAGAGGGCGGTGGTGTTTGAATGGATTCGCCGACCCGCGCAGACCCCGACAAGGATCATTGCAGATGTTGCGCCACAGCCGACCTCTTCTTTTCGCGGGTCTGATACCCCTGCCATGGTTCCTGTTCTGGACCACCGTTGCTGCGATGCTCGCACCCGGTTACAACCCGATTGCACAGCACGCCAGCGAGCTGCTGCAGGCACCCGCGCTCGCAAGCCTGTGCGGACGGATCGCCGCCATCGGCTGCGGGCTGGGGTTCGTACTGTTTGCCATCGCGCTATGGCGGGAATCCGGGCGCCGGATCGCCGTGGGTGCCGCCTGCTGGATGATCTTTGGCGTCTCCATGTTGACCAATGGGCTCTGGCCCATGGGTCATCCGATGCACGGCTTCTACGCCATCGGTATCGCGAACATCATTGCGCCGGCGATGTCGCATATTGAACTGAGGGCCTGGTCGGCCAACCGAAGGGCCTATGCCGTGACTGCCGTGGTGAGCATCGCGGCAGTGGTCTATCTATGGTTGAACCTGGTGGGCGCGGATCCGCAGGGTTTCAGGGGACTCACCCAGCGCCTGTTCTCTTCCATCAACTCCCTGTGGCCCTTCCTGGTCGCGCTGTACCTGCTGCGCAGGGGGCCAAGTGCACTACAGATGCAGCCCGCGCATTGATGGACAGGCGTGCCAGGCACTGGGCGATCGCGCAGGTCCGATCAAGGCTGACATCGACGGGACGCGCATGCTGAAAGACATTCCGAAAGGACGACCCGACTTCAATGGCAGCATTCGATCATTCCCTGGTAACGCTCCGATTTTTCGGCGACGACCTTCTGCCGGATGAGATCAGTGCCCTGCTGGGGGCGGTTCCAACCGCCTCGTATCACAAGGGCCAGGAACTTGGAGGCAGCCACTCGGGCGTCGTGCGTATCGCCAGGACCGGAAGCTGGCGAATGGCCGCGATGCGTCATGAGCCTGAAGATCTGGAGGCTCAGATTTTTGAGATCCTTGATCAGCTCACCGGAGATCCCGCCATATGGAAGTCGCTGGCACGGTTCCGGCCTGACCTGTTCTGCGGCCTTTTCATGGGCAGCAGCAATGATGGTGTCTCGCTTTCGCCCAAGGTCCTGCTCGCCCTGGGAGAGCGCGGCATCGAGCTCGGCCTTGACATCTACGATGCCGATGAAGATGTGCGCAACGCTCAGCACCAATAGACCATCAGTTGATGATCTCGCCACTCCCCGATGCGACGAATTCCCTCAACTGCCGGATGAAGTCCGCATCGTAGGGTTCCCACTCGGTGATCTCACCGACAATCCGCAACGGCTGTGCACTGCGATACGACCGTGTCGGGTTCCCGGGAAACTTCTTGTTGGTGACGTTCGGATCGTCCTCGAACGGCCCGGTCGGTGCCACCACGTACACACGCGGCGGTCCCTCGCCCCGGGCCATCTCCGCGGCCA
>NZ_JASGBV010000120.1:0-16273 GCF_030053245.1 Stenotrophomonas sp. RS-48 | reverse complement strand
CAGTGCCGCGGTCGCCACCGTCATCGCCGAGCGCGGCGCGGTCACCGGGCAGAGCTTCACCACGCCGGCCAGGGTCAGCACGATCTGGTGCAGGGCCAGGCCCGATGCCGCGTAGAACGTCGGCAGCACGCCATCAACCGCCCAGGGCTGACGGCCGTACTCGGCGACGAACCAGCCGCATTCGATCGCGATCCACGGTGCCGGCAGCGTCCACAGGGCCAGCGTGAGGAACCAGCGCTTGTCCTGGAAGTTGTTGCGGCACGAGTAGTAGAAGGCCAATGCGAAGAAGGCGATCAGATAGAAGCCCAGGCCCGCCATCACGCGGAAGGTCCAGAACAGCGGCATCACGCGCGGCACGGTATCCATTGCCGCCTGCGAGATCTGTTCGGGGGTGGCGTTGAGGATATCCTCGCGGTAGCGCTTGAGCAGCAGCCCATGGCCCAGATCCTGCCAGTGGCGGTCGAACATCTCACGGGCTTCGACGTCGTTCTTGTTGGCGCGCAGGCGTTCCAGCGCACCGTAGGCGAGCTGGCCGCCGCGTACGCGGTGCTCGGCGCGCTCCACCAGTTCCAGGATGCCCGGGATCGGCTGGTCCAGCGAACGGGTGGCGATCAGGCCCATCAGGTACGGGATCTTCACCGCATAGTCGTTCTGGTGCGTCTGCTGGTTGGGAATGCCGAAGGCGGTGAAGTCCGCCGGGGCACGCTCGGTCTCCCACATCGCCTCGATCGCGGCCAGCTTCATCTTCTGGTGCTCGCTGGCGGCGTAGCCACTCTCATCGCCCAGCACCACCACCGACAGCGATGACAGCAGGCCGAACGCAGCGGCCACCGCGAACGAACGGCGGGCGAGGTCCTTGTGCTTGTTGCGCAGCAGGAACAGGGCACTGATCGACATCACGAACACCGCGCCGGTCACGTAGCCGGCGCTGACGGTATGCACGAACTTGGCCTGCGCCACCGGGTTGAACACCACGGCCATGAAATCGACCACTTCCATGCGCATGGTTTCCGGGTTGAACACCGCGCCGGTGGGGTTCTGCATCCAGCCGTTGGCGATCAGGATCCACACCGCCGACAGGTTGGTGCCCAGCGCCATCAGCCAGGTGACCGTCAGGTGCTTGACCTTGCTCAGGCGGTTCCAGCCGAAGAAGAACAGGCCGACGAAGGTGGCTTCCAGGAAGAAGGCCATCAGCCCTTCGATCGCCAGCGGCGCACCGAAGATGTCACCCACATAATGGCTGTAGTACGACCAGTTCATGCCGAACTGGAATTCCATGACGATGCCGGTGGCCACGCCCATGGCGAAGTTGATGCCGAACAGCACGCCCCAGAACAGGGTCATCCGGCGCCAGATCTCCTTGCCGGTCATCACGTAGACACTCTCCATGATGGCGACCATGAACGACAGGCCCAGGGTGAGTGGTACGAATAGGAAGTGGTACATCGCGGTCAGCGCGAATTGCAGCCGCGACAGTTCTACGACTGTCTGATCAATCATGGCCTGGCTACCTCGTTGGATAGTGCCGTTGCAGGTGGCGGGAAGGGTGGTCTACGACGTGAATGATGTGACCGACTACTTCAGACAGCCTTGATCCAGATCAATGTATGAACAGGTACGCGAAGAGATCGTATGCGGGCCCTGTGAAAACTGCGACCCCTGGCCGCAGGGGGAGGCTGTTGCCTGTGCCTACAATGCCATCCATCCTCCACTCCCTGTGAAGACCCTTTGAGCGCTGCCGAACCGACCGTCCTTTCGCCGGAAGCCGAGACGAACCGGCAGCGGCGTGCCCGCACCGCGTGGCTGGCCGACCTTGCGCGGGGGGCACGGGGCCGCCAGCGCCTGGCGGCCGTATGCATCAGCCTGTCCGGCGCGCTGCTGATCGGCCAGGCCGCCGCCATCGCCTGGCTGGTGCAGCAGGTTCTGGTGGAGCAGGCGCCGCTGTCCTCGGGCCTGCCGGTGCTGGCCGCACTGGCGCTGATCCTGTTGCTGCGCACGGCATTGGGCAGCGCGACCCAGGCTGCCGCCGGCGATGTTGCCGACACTGCCCGCCTGGCCCTGCGCGAGCGCGTGTTCGCGCGCCTGCTCGGCCACGGGCCGCTGTGGCTGCGGCAGCGCCGCACCGGCGAGCTGGGCGAGCTGCTGCTGCATCATGGTGATGCGATCGAGAATTATTACAGCGGTTTCCTGCCGGTGCGCACTGAAGTGGTGGTGGTGCCCGTGCTGATCCTGGCCGCGGTGGCCTGGGTGGATTGGGTGGTGGCGCTGATCCTGCTGTTCACGGCGCCGCTGGTGCCGTTCTTCATGATGCTGGTGGGGTGGGGCGCCGAAGCGGCAGGTCGCGCGCAGCTGGGTGAGCTGGCGCGCATGAGCGGCCATTTCGCCGACCGTATCAAGGGCCTGGGCCTGCTGCGCGTGTACGGACGGGGCGAGGCTGAGCTGGCGGGCATAGAAGCCGCTGCCGAGGGCGTGCGGCTGCGCACGATGAAAGTGCTGCGGATCGCGTTCCTGTCGTCCACGGTGCTGGAGTTCTTCGCTTCCGTCAGCGTGGCGATGGTCGCGCTGTACCTGGGCCTGAGCTATCTGGGCATGATGTCGCTGCATGCGGCCGTGCCGACATTGGGCGCAGGCCTGTTCTGCCTGCTGCTGGCACCGGAATTCTACGCGCCGCTGCGACGGCTGGCCGCGCATTATCACGATCGTGCCAACGCGCTGGCCGCGGCAGCCGAAGTGGAGCGCCTGCTGCAGTCGTTGCCGGATGAGCAGGGACTGATCGAGAACGAGGTCGTGCCGCTGGCAGTGGAGCCGGCCGAGGCCGCACTGCCGCCGCTGCAGGCGCAGGGCCTGGTGCTGCGCCCGCTGGGCGCGTCACAGGATGTGCTGCAGGGCGTGGATGTGTTGCTGGAGCCAGGCCAGCGGCTGGCACTGGTGGGTGCCAGCGGCAGCGGCAAGAGCACGCTGCTGGAGGCACTGGCCGGCTGGCTGCCGCCGCGCGAGGGCAGGCTGATGCTGCGCCCCGGCGTGCAGGTGGCCTATGCCAGCCAGCGCCCCTATCTGTTCCACGGCAGCATCGCCGACAACCTGCGGCTGGCCGATCCTGGCGCCAGTGATGCACGATTGCGCGCGGTGGCCGAGGCAGCGCAGGTGCTCACGTTCGCGCAGGGGCTGCCGCAGGGGCTGGACACGATCATCGGTGAACGCGGCTTCGGCCTGTCCGGGGGCGAGGCACGACGCATCGGCCTGGCCCGCCTGCTGCTGCGCGATCCGCAGGTGCTGTTGCTGGATGAGCCGACCGCCTTCCTCGATGCAGATACCGAGGCCGCGCTGCTGCGCAGTCTTGCCGCCTACGCGCGCGGTCGCAGCGTGGTGGTTGCCACCCACAGCCCGGCCGTGATCGCCTGGGCTGATCGCTGCCTGCTGCTGCCGGAAGGACGTCTGGTCGAGCCGGCGCAGGCGGTGCACGCATGAGCCGCTCGCCCGACACGCTGCGTGCGGTGTTCCTGCAGCAGCGGCCGCGTCTGCTGCTGACCATGCTGCTGCTGTGGACCACGATGCTGGCAGGTACCGCCCTGCTTGGCCTGTCCGGTGGCTTCCTCACCGCAGCGGCGCTGGCCGGTGCGGCCGGTCTCGGCCAGGGCTTCAACTTCTTTTCGCCTTCGGCCGGCATCCGTGGCCTGACCATGGCACGCATCGTTTCCCGTTATTTCGAGAAGCTGGTTGGCCACGATGCCACGTTGCGCATCGCCCGTGACCTGCGGGTGTGGTTCTTCCGGCGCGCCCTGCCACTGGCGCCCGCGCGGCTGGGTGCCACCCGCACCGGCGAGCTGCTCGCGCGCCTGCTCGGTGATATCGGTGAAGTGGACGGCCTGCTGGTCCGCGCGCTGGGCCCGCTGGTCGCGCTGGGTGCCCTGTCGACGGTGGCCGTGCTGTCGGCGGCGATGATCCTGCCGTCCGCAGCGGTGCTGCTGGCGGTGCTGGCCGCGCTGATTGCCTTCGGTGTGCCGTGGCTGGGCGTGCGTGGCCGCGATGGCGAGGAAGCGGATCGCGCCGCGCATCGAGCCGCACTGCGCACTGCCGCGTTTGAAGGACTGGAAGGCGCGGGCGATCTGGCGGCGCTGCATGCCGATGCGGCGTGGCAGCTGAAGGTGCGGGTGGCCGCCAAGCAGTTGGCCGCGCGTGATCGCCGTCGCCGCTGGCGCCTGATCGCCGCGTCGACACTGCACGGCAGCGTGGCCGGACTTGGCCTGGTGGCCATGCTGGCACTGGCCCTGCATGCGGCCGAGCAGCAGCGCATCGCCGCTGAAATGGCAGCCGGACTGGTGTTCCTGACGGTGGCGCTGATCGAGCTGTGGGCGGGGATGGGCCTGGCATGGCAGTCGTTGCAGTCCGGTCGCATCTCGGCCGATCGCCTGCAGTCCATCGTCGAGCAGCCGCCGGCCGTGGACGAACCGCTGGCACCGCAGCCGGTTCCGGTGCACGCACGCGTGCAATGGGATGACGTCCACTTCCAGTGGCCGGGGGCGGTACGCCCGGTGCTGCGCGGGCTGCAGCTGACGTTGGCGCCCGGCGAGCGCATCGCGATCCGTGGCGACAGTGGCTGCGGCAAGACCACGTTGTCCAGCCTGCTGCTGCGCCTGTGGGATCCGCAGCAGGGCCGGCTGACCTATGGCGGGCGGGACCTGCGTGATTTCGCCCAGGCCGATTGGCATCGGCAGCTGGCCTGGCTGCCGCAGAACGCCCCGGTGTTCGCCGGCAGCGTGGCGGAGAACCTGCGCCTGGGGGATCCTGATGCCGACGATGCTGCACTGTGGGCCGTGTTGCACAGGGTGCGGCTGGGCGAGTGGGCCGAGCGCAATGGTGGCCTGCTGGCCTGGGTTGGCGAGAACGGTGCGACGATGTCCGCGGGTCAGGCGCGACGCCTAGCGCTGGCCCGCGCGCTGTTGCGCAACGCGCCGATCCTGTTGCTGGACGAACCGACCGAAGGCCTGGACGTGGACACGGCCCATGCGCTGCTGCAGGATCTGGCCGGCCTGCTGGACGGTCGCAGCCTGTTGATGATCACCCATGACGACCTGCCCGATGCCGTGGTCGACGCGCAGTACCGGTTGCGCGATGGCGTGCTGATCCGCGAGGCGTGAGCGGCGCGCCTCATCAGGAAAATTCGCGCAGCATCACGGCGATCGAGGCCACATTGGCCAGCACGCACAACCCGAACACCCACTGGAACGCGGCTTTGCGATGCTTGTGGCGGAACGTCGCCTGGCCCAGCAATGCGCCGGGCCAGCCGCCGGCGAAGGCCAGCAGCTGGAGTGTCCGTTCCGGAATGCGCCGGTGGTTGCGTTGCGCGGCGCGCTTGTCATGGCCATACAGGCCAAACGACACGGCACTGGCCAGCAGGCACCAGCCGCCCAGCCACAGGGGCAGAACGCCGCTGATCGTCAGTGCGATCAGCGCGCCGAAGGCGGCCAGCGCGAGATGACGCCGCCATCCCACTAGAGCGTGTCGAGGAAGCTGCGAACAGCCGGGCCGAACCGATCGAAATCGACCAGGAAGGCATCATGGCCCTGCGGCGAGTCCAGTCCGATGAAGCGTGCATCGGCGCCGCCGGCGCGCAGGCCGTCGGCCACCTGCTGCTGCTGCTGCACCGGGAACAGGATGTCGGTGTTGGCACCGATGGCCAGCGCCTTGTCCACACGGATCCTGGCCAGTCCAGCCATGACATCGCCATCGGCATACTCGGCCAGGTCGAACCAGTCCATCGAGCGGCTCAGGTACAGATAGCAGTTCGGATCGAAGAAGCGCACGAAGCGGCGCGCGTGGCCTTCGAGATAACTTTCGACCTGGAACTCCAGGCCGAACGGATCGTCGTCGGCCTGGTCCGAATCCAGGCGCACGCGACCGAAGCGGCCGTCCCATTCCAGCGCCGAGCGGTAGGTGATCACCCCCAGCTTGCGCGCCATGCGCATGCCGGATTCAGGGTACTGGGTGTCGTCGTAGCGGCCACTGTTCCAGCGTGGATCGAGACGGATCGCTTCCCGCTGCAGCGATCGGATGGCGATGGAGAACGGCAGCGCCTGCGCACTGCCGGAAATGTTGATGTGGCTGCGCGCGATTCCCGGATGCAGCATCAGCACCGCCAGCGCGGTCATGCCGCCCATCGAGTTGCCGATCACGCAGGCCAGCCGTTCGATACCCAGCGCACGCACCACCTCGACGGCGGCGCGTGCGCCGTCTTCGATCGACAGTTCGGGAAAGTCGAGTCGGTACGGTTCGCCGGTCGCCGGATTGATCGATGCCGGTCCTGTCGAGCCCTTGCAGCTGCCCAGCGAGTTCACGCAGACCACGAACCAGCGGTCGGTATCGATCGGCTTGCCCGGCCCGAGCATCGCCTCCCACCAGCCCGGTGCGGGATTGCCTGCGTTGCCGGCGGCATGTGCGTCCGGCGACAGGCCGGTGACGATCAGGATCGCGTTGCCCCCATCGGCAGCCAGCGTGCCCCAGGTCTCGTAGGCCACGCGCGCACCGTGCAGGGCGCCGCCGCGCTTGAACGGGAAGGGCGAAGGCAGGGCATGGAAGCGGGTGCCGGGCGGAATGAATTCGGTCATGCGGGCATTCTAGCGGGGCCACATGTGGAGCTGGCGACACGCTGGTTTCCATCAGCGGGCGAATGTCGCACGCCAACCCTCTGTCGGGCAGGGCCCGGCGCTACCGATGGCAAGCGCACAGGTAGCGCCGGGCCGTGCCCGGCGAGCGCAGCGGTGCGGTGCTACGGAAACCGCAGTTCCACCACGTCCTCATGCGGCAGGGTCACCTTTACCGGCAGGCTCTGCAGGTCACCGTCGCCGCGATTGGCACTGCCACTGCGCGAGATCCGCGCCAGCACTTCCACCTCGCGATGCGCTGACAGGGGGGCGGTGGGCATTGGACTGTCGCCGTCGCCAAGTCCGACCGTGCCGGGAAAACCAGCCAGAGGCAGCTTGCGCACCGCGACCGGCATCGGCGGGCCGCCGACCGCACGTGCCAGCACGAAGATCTGCGCGCCCGCGGGCCATTGCGCATGCTGCACGGAGGTGGGCAGCTGCACACGCACCTGCAGCAGTGCAGGCGAGGTCGCCGGGGCCGGATCATGCGCCTGTGCGGCCGCTTCGCGGGCAATGGCGATCTGTGCCTGCAGCGCCTGCGCGGCACCCGGTTCCAGGTGCGGCAGCAGGCCGCTCCAGACATCGGCGGCTTCGTTGTTGCGGCCGCGCTGGCGCAGGGCGATGCCGAGCAGCCAGCTGGCCCGTTCGGCTTCGGGCGCCAGCGTGCGCGCCCGCTGCAGCCACGATACAGCGGTGTCGTCGAACTGCTTTCCGGCATCGGCCTGGGCGCGCGCCTGCGCCGCTTCCACCAGCACGCCCGGGTCGTCCGGTGCCAGTGCCACCGCGCGTGCGAAGGCTTCGGCAGCCGCGGCGGCGTTGCCCAGTTCGCTCTGCGAGCGGCCGAGCAGGGCCCAGCCATCGGCACGTTGTGGATCGCGCTGCAGCGCGCCCTGCAGGGCCTGCACGCCCTCGCGCAGGGTCGCCACCGATGGCGCCGGCTGCACCCGTGCCGCCTGCGGGTTCCCCACCAGCTGGTACAGGCAGGCGCCGGCGATGCCCACGGCAGCCACGGCGACGACGAAGCCGGTGCGGCCTTGCCGCCGCAGCGGCCACAACACCAGCAGCGCAGTGAGCGCAGCGCTGGCGGCAGCCGCGAAAAGCAGCCAATCGTTCACCAGTCCTCTCCCACGTCGGCCGATGTCGGCGGTGCGGCGGCCACGGTACGGGCACGACGGCGGACGATGCCCACCACCACCAGCGCGCCGGCGCCCAGTACCAGCAGCGGACCACCCCACAGCAACCAGGTGCCCGGCTGCAGTGGGGGCTGGTAAAGCACGAAGTCGCCATAGCGGGCGACGAGGAAGCGCTTGATCTGCGTATCGTCATGGCCCTGCTGCATCAGCTGCAGTACCTCCCGGCGCAGGTCCTGGGCGATCTGGGCGTTGGAATCGGCCAGCGACTGGTTCTGGCACTGCACGCAGCGCAGCTGCGCGGCGAGGTCGTGGAAACGACGCTCCTCCGCTGCATCACGGAACTGCAGCGGCTTTGGGTCATGCAGTGGTTGCTGCGCCAGGCCGGGCAACGACCCGGCCAGCAGCAGTACCAGCAGCGCGCGCAGGCCGCTACGGAGCAACGCGCTGCGAACCGGCCGCATCGTTCTGAGCCTTCTCGATCTTCTCCAGCGCCGGGATCAGCTTCTCGTCGACCACCTTCTGCGTCATCGCTCCGCTGTACTTCCAGCGCACGATGCCGCTGCCGTCGACGAGGAAGGTCTCCGGCGCGGCCGTTACGCCCCAGTCGATCGCGGTACGGCCTTCGATGTCGCTGAGCACGACCATGAACGGATTGCCCAGCTGTTCCAGCCAGTGCAGGGCATCGGTGGGGTCGTCTTTCCAGTTGTAGCCGATCACGCGCACGCGCTTGCTCTCGGCGAAACGGGTCAGTACCGGGTGTTCCTCGCGGCAGGCCGCGCACCAGCTGCCCCAGACGTTCAGCAGATAGGGCGCACCGCGCAGTTCTTCGCTGCGCACGATCATCTGCGGATCGTGCAGCACCGGCAGCGCGAAGGCGGGGGCGGGCTTGTCGATGAGGGCCGAAGGCAGCACGTCGCGCTGCGGGTCGCCCGACTTCATCACGCCGTAGATCATCAACCCGAGCAGGCCGAAGAAGAACAGCACGCCGATAACGATGGCGACCGGCGGCAGCGGGCGGGAGGGGCGCGGGGCGGGGGACTCGGACATGGAAACTCCTACGGACGACGGAAGCGGCGGTCAGCGGCGGTGATGAATCCACCCAGGGCCATCAGCAGCGCGCCCAGCCAGATCCAGCGCACGAACGGTTTGATGTGGACGCGGACCGCCCATGCATTGTTGCCCAGCGGCTCACCCAATGCCACGTAGACATCACCGCCGATGCGCGCATCGATGCCGGCCTCGGTCATCACCTGGCCACCGCTGGCGTACTGCCGTTTCTCCGGATGCAGCAGGGCCAGTTCGCGGCCGTCGCGGAACACCCGCAGATGACCGCGGTCGGCAATGAAGTTGGGGCCCTCGCGGTGATCCACGCCTTCGAAGCGCACTTCGTGACCGCCGACCACGATCTGCTGGCCCGGTGCCAGCGCCACTTCGCGCTGCACGTTCAGCGCTTCCACCAGCAACGCGCCCGCCAGAAACACGGCGACGCCGGCATGGGCAACGATCATGCCGAGCATTTCGGCAGTAAAGCGGCCATTGCCACGCAACCGCTGCCAGACGAAGCGGGCGGTGCCCAGCGCGACCCAGGCCGCCGCGGCGACGCCGATGCCGGCTTTCCATCCGTTCTGCGGCGCCTGCCACCAGGCCAGCGCACCGAGCAGTACCGCCAGGCCGAACCAGGGGGCGAGCAGGGCCATCGCGCGCGAAGGCTGGTCGCGCTGCCATTTCACCAGCGGGCCGAAGGGCAGCAGCAGCACCAACGGCGCCATCAACAGCAGGAACAGGCTGCCGAAGTAGGGTGGGCCGACCGAAATCTTGCCCAGCGCCAGCGCATCGGCCAGCAGCGGGTACAGCGTGCCGAGCAGGACCATCGCGCAGGCGGTGGCCAGCAGCAGGTTGTTGGCCAGCAGCAGCGTTTCGCGCGAGGTTGCGGTGAAGCCGCGGCGGGCATCATCGGCGTCGATGCTCAGCTGGCCCGCGCGCAGCGCGTACAGCAGCAGGCTTCCACCCACCAGCAGTGACAGGAACACGAGGATGAACAGGCCCCGCGAAGGATCGGCGGCGAACGAGTGCACGCTGGTCAGCACGCCGGAGCGCACCAGGAACGTGCCCAGCAGCGACAGCGCGAATGCGGCGATCGCCAGCAGCAGGGTCCAGCTGCCGAAGGTGCCGCGCTTCTCGGTGACCGCTTGGGAGTGGATCAGTGCGGCGCCGACCAGCCATGGCATGAAGCTGGCGTTCTCGACCGGATCCCAGAACCACCAGCCGCCCCAGCCCAGTTCGTAGTAGGCCCACCAGCTGCCCAGGGCGATGCCCAGGGTCAGGAACGCCCAGGCGACATTGGTCCATGGCCGCGTCCAGCGCAGCCAGCGTGCGTCCACGCGTCCCTCCAGCAGCGCGGCCACGGCGAAGGCGAACGGCACCGCGAAACCCACGTAGCCCAGGTACAGCATCGGCGGGTGGATGATCAGTCCCGGATCCTGCAGCAGCGGATTGAGGTCACGGCCCTCCAGCGGGGCCGGGTTCAAGCGCAGGAACGGGTTGGAGGTGAAGATCAGGAAGGCGAGGAAGCCCACGCTGACGATGCCCATCACCGCCAGCACGCGCGCCTGCACGTGCCGGGGCAGGTGCCGTGAGAACAGTGCGACCGCGCCGGTCCACAGTGCCAGCACCAGCGCCCACATCAGCAGCGAGCCTTCGTGCGCGCCCCACACCGCCGAGTAGCGGTAGATGAGTGGCAGCAGCGAGTTGGAGTTCTCGGCCACGTAGCGCACCGAGAAGTCCTGCTGCACGAAGGTGGCGGTCAGCACCGCGAATGCACCGGCCACCAGCAGCAGCTGCGCGTAAGCGGCCGGCCGTGCCACCGCCATCCACGCCGCGTTGCCGCGATGGGCGCCGGCCAGCGGCAGGCCGGCCAGAAGCAGCGACGCCAGCAGTGCGCACAGCAGCAGGATCTGACCCAGTTCGGGCAGCACTCAGCGGACCTCGGGTGCCGTCACCGGCACGTCGTGCTTGAGATGGGCCTGGCCCATCTTGTCGGCCACTTCCTTCGGCACGTACTGCTCGTCGTGCTTGGCCAGCACTTCGTCGGCGACGAACACGGCGTTCTGCAGCGCGCCCTCCTGCAGGCGGCCGCTGGCGACCACGGCCGTGCCTTCGGCGAACATGTCCGGCAGGATGCGCGAGGTCGTCACCGCCAGCTGGGCATCGCCATCGGTGACCAAGAAGTGGGCTTCCAGCGAGCCGGGCGGGCGATTGAAGGAACCCTTCACCACCATGCCGCCGAGGCGGAACCGAGATTGCGGCTCGACGTCGCCACGCAGCACTTCGGAGGGCGTGTACAGGTAAGCAATGTTGCGCTCCAGTGCCATCGCCACCAGCGCGGTGGCCAGGCCGGAAGCGAGCAGGGCCAGCAGGACCCAGGCCAGGCGGCGGCGTTGGACCGGTGTCATCGTTCCAGCTCCGTGGACAGCGACGGTGGGACATCCTGGGCGCTGGCACGTGCCTGCTGCCGGTGCTGCCGGGCCTGTGCCATGCGCCGGGCGGCGCGCAGGCGCAGCCAGGAACCGAGCGCGTCGGCGCAGAGCACCAGCACGAACACCGCGTACGCACCGATCACGTAGGGCAGGTGGCTCATTGCGGGTTCTCCGCAGCAGCCTGCGCGGCGTCGATGCGGCCACCGACCCAGGCCTTGCCGGCCTCGCGGTCGAGATTGTCGGCGCGCGCCTTGGCCAGCAGCGAGCCGGCGAACCAGAACTTGGTACCGATCACCATCCACCACAGGGGGGCGATCATCGCACTGTCGATGGCCGATTCACCGAACACGTTGATCGACTGGCGCTGGTGCAACCCACCCCACCAGTCCACGGAATAGCGGATCACCGGCAGCAGGCTGACGCCGACGATGGCCAGCAGGCCGGCCGCACGGGCGGCACTGCGGCGGTCCTCGATGGCGTGGTACAGGCCGATCACGCCCAGATACAGGAACAGCAGCACCAGTTCGCTGGTCATTCGCGGGTCCCAGTCCCACCAGGTCCCCCACGTGCCCTTGCCCCAGATGCTGCCGGTGAGCAGGGTGATCAGCGTGAACCCCGCGCCCATCGGCGCGCACGCCATGGCCAGGATCTCGCAGACCTTGATCCGCCAGATCAGGGCAATGGCGGCGTACAGCGCCATCAGCGCGAATACGAACAGGCTCATCCAGGCGCTGGGCACATGGATGTAGAGGATGCGGAAACTGTCCAGCTGCCGGGCTTCCGGCGGCACCACCAGCAATGCCTGCCAGATTCCGACAAGCAGGACCGGCACGGCCGCGAGGTAGAACACCCGCGACCAGCGGGCGGCGAAACGATCGAACGTGGGCGGAGAACCGAGTTGGTGGAACCAGCGGACAATCGGATTCATGCGTGACGGCTATCCAGCAGGGGTGGATTGGCTCTCAGCTCGATCAACTCAGAGAAATACGAATCGCAGCGGCAGTCGCCAGCGGTGCCAGCACCAGTGCCACCAGCAGGCCTGCACCCAGCATCAGCAGCGCGCCGACCGGATCCTGTCCACGGCTGGCTGCAGCCAGGCTGCCTGCACCGAAGACCAGCACCGGTACGTACAACGGCAACGACAGCAACGCCACGAGAATACCAGAGCGCCGGATGCCCACGGTCAGTGCAGCGACCACACCACCGATCAGGCTCAGCAACGGTGTTCCCAGCAGCAACGATGCCAGCAACATCGGCAGCTGGTCATGCGGCAGATGCAGCATTTCCGCCAGCAGCGGGCTCAGTACGATCAGTGGCAGGGCCGTGGTGGCCCAGTGCAGCAGCACCCGCACCAGCACCAGCCACGCCAGTGGCACCGGTGCCAGCAGCCATTGCTCCAGCGAGCCATCCTCGGCGTCGGAGCGGAACAGCGAATCCAGCGCAAGCTGCCCGGCCAGCAGCACCGCCAGCCACAGCACTGCACCAGCGGTCGCCGCCAGCGGCTGTGGATCGCGTCCCTGTGCCAGTGCGAACAGCACCACTACCAGCAGGGCGAACAGCAGCGGCTGCAACGCATCGCCGCGGCGGCGCCAGAGCAGGCGCAGGTCACGCCTGACCAGGGCGCGCGCGGTCTGCCACAGGCCCGGTTCGGTACCCGGGGCGATCATGCGGCACCGCCGAGGTCGAGCTGGCGGGTACGCACCGGTGGTGCGGCGTAGGCCCCATGGGTGGTGACCAGGGCGGCGCCACCGGCACGCAGGTGTGCCGAAATCATCCGGTTGACCAGGGTGATGCCCTCCAGGTCGAGGTTGGCGTAGGGCTCGTCGAGCAGCCACAGCGGGGCGGGCGAGAGCCAGATGCGGGCCAGCGCCAGCCGCCGCTTCTGTCCGGCCGACAGGTGCCTCACCAGGGTGTCCTCATACCCGGCCAGGCCGACGATGGCCAGTGCATTGCCCGGCATCTGCCGCGCCCGGCGCCCGTGCAGGCCGCACAGGAAGTGCAGGTTCTCCAGTGTGTCCAGGTCCGGCTTCAGCGCGGGAAGATGGCTGAGATAGGCGACGTAGCGCGCCCGTTCGGCGTTGCTGGCGGGCCTGCCGTCGATCCGCACCTGGCCGGCGCCGGGTCGCGCAAGGCCGGCGAGCACGCGCAGCAGGGTGGTCTTGCCGGCACCGTTGCCGCCCTGCACGAGCAGCGCCTCGCCAGCATCCACGTGGAAGTCCAGCGGGCCGAACACGGGCGCGTCATTGCGCGAGAAGCTCAGGCCGCTGGCGGCCAGCAATGCAGGGGTGTCCAAGGGGCAGGGATCTTCATGCCGGAGTGCGGCGGCAATTGTAGCGATGAAATCCGCCCGGTAGCGCCGGGCCACGCCCGGCGAGCGTCAAGCGCGGTATCCCGCTGAAAGGGCATGTGCAAACAGCCGCCCGGCATGACCCGTCACGACCGGCCCGCGCCGCAGGCCGGGTCCGGATTTCGTACACTTCCAGCCCTTGTTCCCATTAGCCCAGGCCGATGCAACCCACCACCAAGCTGCCCAAGGTCGGTACCACCATCTTCACCGTCATGTCCCAGCTCGCTGCCGAGCACGGTGCAGTCAATCTGGGCCAGGGGTTTCCGGATTTTTCCGCGCCGCAGCGCCTGATCGACGAAACCGCCAAGGCGATGGCGGCCGGCCTGAACCAGTATCCGCCGATGACCGGTGTGGCGCCGCTGCGCCAGGCCATCGCGCAGAAGTCACTGGACCTGTATGGCGCCCAGGTCGACCCGGACACCGAAATCACCGTCACCAGCGGCGCGACCGAGGCGATCTTCAACGCCATCCACGCCGTGGTGCGTGCCGGCGAGGAGGTGATCGTGCTGGACCCCGCATATGACTGCTACGAGCCGGCCATCGAGCTGGCCGGCGCAACCGCCGTGCACGTGCCGCTGGACCCGCAGACGTTCGCCGTGGACTGGGACCGCGTGCGTGCGGCCATCACGCCGCGCACCCGCATGCTGATGGTCAACACCCCGCACAACCCCTCCGGTGCGATGCTGGACGAGGCCGACATGCAGGCGCTGGCCGACGTGCTGCGTGGCACGCAGATCTACCTGATTTCCGATGAGGTGTACGAGCACATCATCTACGATGGCCGCCGCCACGAATCGGCGCTGCGCTACCCGGAACTGCGCGAGCGGACCTTCGTCATCTCCAGCTTCGGCAAGACCTACCACTGCACCGGCTGGAAGATCGGTTATGCGGTGGCGCCGCCGCTGCTGACCGCGGAATTCCGCAAGGTGCACCAGTACAACACCTTCACCAGCTTCGGCCCGGCCCAGTATGGCTTTGCCGCGATGATCCGCGACGAACCGGAGCACCACCTGGAACTGGGCGCGTTCTACCAGGCCAAGCGTGACCGCTTCCGCGAGCAGCTGGCCGGTACGCGGCTGAAGCCGCTGCCGGTGCCGGGCGGCTACTTCCAGCTGGCCGATTACTCGGCCATCAGCGATCTGCCCGACCATGAGTTCGTGAAGTGGCTGACCATCGAGAAGGGCGTCACCGCCATCCCGCTGTCGCCGTTCTACGAAACCGCACCGACCGGCCAGCGCCTGGTACGGCTGTGCTTCGCCAAGAACGAGGCGACCCTGGACGCGGCGATCGAACGCCTGCGCCTGCTGTGAGCGGAGTGACGACCATGCAGGATCTGCGCATTTCCCTCGTCCAGGGCGACACCCGCTGGCATGACCCGGCCGGCAACCGCGCCTACTATGGCGCGCTGCTGGCGCCGCTCGCCGGCACCACCGATCTGGTGATCCTGCCGGAGACCTTCACCAGTGGCTTCTCCAACGAGGCCATCGCACAGGCTGAAGGCATGGATGGCCCCACCGTCGCCTGGGTGCGCGAACAGGCCAGGGCCTTGAACGCGGCGGTGGTCGGCAGCGTGCAGCTGCGCGACGGCGCGGGCGTGTACAACCGGCTGCTGTTCGCGACCCCCGACGGTGGACTGCAGTACTACGACAAGCGCCACCTGTTCCGCTATGGGGGCGAGCACGAGCGCTATGCCGCCGGCCGCGACCGGCTCTGCGTGGAATGGAAGGGCTGGCGCATCAATCCGCAGGTCTGCTACGACCTGCGGTTCCCGGTGTTCTGCCGCAACCGCTACAACGTGGAACGGCCCGAACAGCTGGATTTCGATCTGCAGATCTTCGTTGCCAACTGGCCCTCGGCGCGTGCCTACGCGTGGAAGACACTGCTGCGCGCACGCGCCATCGAGAACCTGTGCTTCGTCGCTGCGGTCAACCGTGTCGGCGTGGACGGCAACCAGCTGCACTATGCCGGCGACAGCGCCGTGCTGGATTTCCTCGGCCAGCCGCAGGTGGAGATCCGCGAGCGCGAGCAGGTGGTGACCACCACCCTCTCGGCCGACGCGCTGGCGCTGCACCGTGCGCGCTTCCCGGCGATGCTCGATGCCGATGCTTTCCATCTGGACGTGCAGGCCTGAACGAAGGGCTGAACGCTGCCCGCATCACCGTGCGCGCCTGCATTCACCCTGCACGCGCGCGCTGCTAGATTCGCCGGCAGTCCGAACGCTGTGGAAGTCCTGCCGATGAACAAGTCCCTTGCCCTGCTGCTGGCGCTGGCCGCCACCTCCCTGGCTCCGGCCGCGCATGCCGGTGGCAACCTCGACTGCCACCTGCGCTACAACCTGTCCGGCTGGTCGCTGATCTACAAGACGGCCTCGGGCACCGGCACCGTCAGCTGCAGCAACGGTGCCAGTCTGCCGGTGCGCATCCAGATGAAGGGCGGTGGCCTGACCGTGGGCAAATCGAAGATCACCGACGGGCGCGGCAGCTTCACCGGCGCCGTCAGCGTGGATGAACTGCTCGGTACCTACGCGTCGGTGGGGGCTCATGCCGGTGCGGTGAAATCCAGCAATGCGCAGGTGATGACCAAGGGCGACATCTCGCTGGCGCTGTCCGGTACCGGCAAGGGCTGGGACCTGGGTGTGGACGGCACGGCCTTCACCATCAGCCGGCGTTGACCGGT